>JAYPRP010000030.1:17169-26845 GCA_038132575.1 Rhodospirillaceae bacterium | reverse complement strand
GCCAGCCGCCGAAGTTCTTGAAGTGCAGCGGCAGGGACTTCTCGACCAGCGCCTTGGTGCGCCAGTTGGCGCCCGGGATCTTGTCGAGGGTCGACTTGATCCCGACCTTGCCCAGGCCTTCCTGCACGAGAAGTGCCGCCGGCTCGGCCCAGTCGGCCAGACCGAGGTTGAACGACAGCGGCACCTCGAACCCGTCCTTGTAACCGGCCTCGGCGAGCAGGTCCTTCGCCTTGTCGTAGTCGGTGTCGTAGGGATAAGGCTGCGGCCAGCTGATGTCCTTCGGGGTCAGGGATTCGCCGCCCCACATGGGCACACCCCGCTCGAACGCCGCCGCCTCGAAGATTTCCTTGTAGGGAATCGCATGGGCGACCGCCTTGCGGACGAGCTTGTTCTGGAACGGCTCGAAGTTCATGTTGAGGCCGAGTGCCGTCATGGAGTTCTCGATTGGGGCGCCCTGCACGCTTACCTCGCCGCCATCCGCCAGCTCGCGGAAATCCTTCGCCGGCAGGTCGAGCGAGATATCGGCATCGCCCTTCTCCAGCAGCGCGCGCCGGGTCGACGCGGACGGAACTTCGCGCACGATCACGCGTTCGACGCCGGGCAAGGGTCCGCTCTTCCAGTCCTCAAAGCGGCTGTAGACCACCTGCTGACCCGGATCCCAGCGCTCGAGCTTGAACGCACCGCCGCCCAGCGGGTTGCGGTGCAGATACTCGGTCGCCCACGGGTCGTCCGCTGTTGCCTCTTTCTTCGCCGCGGTCGAGTTGATGATGATCGGCACGGGCACGCCCACATCGGGGAGCGTCAGTTTCGACTTCTTAATAAAGTCGATCTTGAAGGTGTGGCTGTCGACGACGGAGAACTGCTCGGTCTTCTCCAGCGCACCGGCCTTCATCTGCACGGTCGGGAAGCCGCCGACCGAGACGGCGCGATCGAACGACCACTTCACGTCTTCCGCCGTGACGGGTGTGCCGTCATGGAACGTCGCGTCCTTGCGGATGGCAAAGGTCATGGACATGCCATCGGCCGCGAGCTCCCAGCTCTCGGCCAGCTCGGGCACGATGTCCTGGTAGTTGTACATGGACGTGCCGTTTGCCAGCGTCTTCGTTCCGAAGCTGACGAGCCGATCGTAGAGATTGACCGCGATCGAATAGCTCGGTCGGTTGGTGCCCTTGCGATGAATGTCCATGCTGTTCGGACCGTTCGCGAGCACCACGACGATAGTGTCATCACGGCCTGCCGCACTCGCAGGCAGATGTTTGAGCATCGGAAGGACACTGGCGCCGGCCATCAGGCCGGTTGTCTTCAGGAAATCACGCCGTTTCATGGGGGAAATGCCTCCTTGTTTGAGCCGCCATAGCGCCAATGGCCGGCGGACCTTTCCGGAAGCATTGCAATCGCTTTGCCACTTTTGCGGCGGCGGCCCACCGCGCAGAGCCAAACGCCGAATTTCCGGGTGGTTCGAAGCCGGCAAACGGCTCATCGACCGGATTCGACGGGAGGCGCGCCCGGCTTAAAAACAGGCGATTGTGCCCAAAGACTAATCAGGCTGCGTCAAATTGTGTGCAATTATCTGTTTTTAGAATTTTTACAGTTATTTATTCAACTTATAAACCACTGGTAAAGCGACATATTCCGCGCGCTCATCCGGTGGCATGGATGTTGCGAAGACATGTGGGCAGACCGAACAGAGGAGCTGCTTCATGCCCGACGCATTCGACCTGGTCCTGTCCGGCGGACATCTGATCGACCCCGCAGCCGACCGCGACGGCGTTCTCGACATCGGCATTCGAGACGGCCGCATCGTCGCCGTCGAACCTGATCTGGCGCAACACAACATAGTCGAACGGATCGATGTCGGCGGAAAGCTTGTGCTGCCCGGCATGATCGATACGCATGCCCACATCTTCGAACATGTCAGCGGCCGCTTCGGCCTGAACGCGGACATGGTCGGCGTCCGCTCGGGGATCACGACCCTCGTCGACTAGGGCGGCGCGAGTTGCATGACATTCCAGGGTTTCCGGACGTTCATCGCGGAACCGGCGGACAGCCGCGTGCTGTCCTTCATCTCCGCCTATGTCGTCGGGGGGCTCGAAGGCCACTACTACCCGGCGCTCTACAGCCCCGACGGCGTCGATATCGAAGCCACGGTCAGGGTCGCGGAGGCCAACCGGGATATGGTCTGCGGCATCAAGGCGCACGCCGAGATCGGCGGCTTCGAGCGGTGGGGCATCTCGGTCATCCGCATGGCGCGCGACATGTCCCGCGCGCTGGATCTGCCGCTCTATATCCATTTCGGACAGCTCTGGCCCCGGCCCCAGGACCCGGTCGTCGCGTACACCGCCGACGACATCCTCACAGAAGTGGTGCCGCTTCTCGATCCGGGCGACATCCTCGCCCATCCGTTCACTAGACACCCCGGCGGCTTCGTCGACGAGAACGGGAAGGTCCATCCGATCGTCGCCGCAGCCCTGGACCGCGGCCTCAAGATCGACATCGGCCACGGCTCCCATTTCAGCTTCGACGTGGCGCGCCGTGTGCTCGACGCCGGGATCGTGCCCGACACGCTCGGCGCGGACATGCATGGCTACAACACGTCGGTGCCCGCTCCCGCCGGGTCGCCCGACGAACATCCCGACGACGAGATGCATGCGTTCGCCGGCGACCAGTCCTTCAGTCTGAGCTGGGCCATGAGCGAGCTGCTCGCGCTCGGCCTTTCATTGGAAGAGGTGGCAACCATGGTCACGAGCAACGCCGCGCGGATGATCGGGCGCGCCGGGGAACTGGGCACGCTCGCGATCGGCACCCCGGCCGACATCACCGTTCTCGACGATCACCGGGGCTCGTTCACGTTCCGCGACAATGCCGGCGGCGAGGCGACCGGCGATCGCCTGCTGGCACCGGCGTTCTGTCTCAAGGACGGTGTGCGCTTCGACGCCGACGCGCCGATCCTGCCGGCAATGGCCGCGTAGGGCACATCGCACCAAATCCGCGGGAGTGATTAGTCCGTACGAACGATCGGAAAAATGGTGCCGCCTGCTGGACTCGAACCAGCGACCCCCGCATTACGAATGCGATGCTCTACCAACTGAGCTAAGGCGGCCCACAAAGCGATTCAGTAGATGTAGAGTGACTATCGGTCAAGGCCCTGATTTCAGGAGACCTTCTTCGTTCCAACTCTCCGGTTTATCGCGACCCCCTTAAGCCTACGACACCCCAATCCCAATGTGAATCCACCCTGCGTGGAGCAACATTGGAACACGGCTGAAAGCCACGTCAGTTTAAACCGCGTAGAGCGAAGATCGATTAGGCCCTTCGCAGCTTCACCAAACGGGTCCTCGATAAATTGGATGATGGTGTTCAGTGATAGGCATTGGGCAACAAGGGCTAGTCGATAGTTCCCTCGTTGTTCTTCCGCAGCCCTCCAGTCTCCGGGCACGACCCTTCGGCTGCGGCGGCTTTCTGAGATTGGCTGCTGGGTTACCGGGTAGGTTGAGTCCCCACTCCGGCATCGCAATGCGGATAGCGTGGCTCAAGACCGACAAATCACGTCGACAGGTTAATGGCCCAACCTCTTTCAGCCTCTCATCACGGAACCTTGCAAGATGGCTAGAACTTAAACTTGAGATCCAGATGTCAGACAACCATGACCTACGAAGTCTTTGCACGACGTAGGCCTCGGCTCGATAACCCCGTTTAAGGGGCGCTACCTCGTGCATATATCTGTCGAGCAGGTCGCCAAGCGAACAATCAACGCCAAACAGCTGACCAAGGTCGATCTTTCGATCTAGCTCGTTAGCCCACCGCCGAGCGTCGGCCATCCGGTCAAAGGTCTCACATTGAGACGGCGTTCCTTGTCTTCTCACGCGGACCGTATCGCGGCCGTTTCTTTTCGTGATTGATGCCAATTCCATCTCCTGTAGCACAGGAGTGGAACAAGGAAGAGGTTCAAAATGGACCGATCATCACGACCAAATCGGATCGAGACAAAATCCATTTTTTAGCAAGGGCTTTTCGGGGCCTCAGCCCGTGCCCGGCGTCTCCCGCGTCGCCACCGCGCCGGTATCTTCACTGATCGCAACACCCGGCGTGTCACCATCGAGCGCGCGGTGAATGCGTGGCGGCTGGACCCAGGACAGGGCCGCGAACGCCCCGCAATGACCGCAAACGGCCGACCAATCGTCGGCCACAGTGCCGCAGTCTCCGCACACCCAGGCCGGATCGGAATCCGCGCTCGCGGCACGCTCGAGCCACTCGGCCGGGGTGGTCGGGTCTTCCTTGTCCTCTTCGGCGAGCCGCGCGCGCAGCCGATAGACGCCCGCGGTCGGCGCCATTTCCTGGAGCTCCTCGAGCTGGACGCGCGCGGTTCCCCATAGCTTGGCATCGAGGGCCGACCGCGCGAGCGCCATGTGGCTCTCGGGGTGGGCCGGGTTCAGTCGCACGAGCACCTCGACGGCCTTGTGCCGGTCAAGCGGCCCGGCTTCCGGGTCAAGCAAATCGAGATAGACATCCCGCAAATGCGGATGTGGTGCCTGGGACCAGGACTTCTCCACGGACTTGCGCGCCCGACGGATACGCCCGTCGCCGGCCACGAGCTGCGCCAGCAGCCCCGCAGCCGGCGCCAGCGACGGATCGAGCTCGTTGGCCTTGCGCGCCTGGGCATAGGCGTCGGCCGCCGTGTCGGCGTCACGGGCCGCGCGGGCGCGTTCAGTCAGGAGCGCCGCCTGCTGGCGGCGCGCCTGCGCGTTCATGGTGCGACTCGACTTCTGGGATTCCTCGATCAGCCGCTGGGCCTCGCGCCACTCGCCCGCCCGGCTCAGCAGTGCGACCATCGAATCCACGACCCAGGGTGTGCGCGGCTTGAGCGCATAGGCGCGCCGGGCATAACCGAGTGCGCGCGCATCGTCGCCCTCGCGCAGGGAGTCGGCGATCAGGCCGCGCAAGCCGAGAAACTGGGTCTCGGCGCTTTGTGTCATGCGCTCGAAGGTCGCGCGCGCAGCGGCCTCGTCGCCAGCGATCTGCGCGGTCTGGGCTTCGAGCAGCAGCGTCACCGGAGCGTGATCAAGCAGAGAGCCCGCGCGCCGGGTATGCTTGCGCGCATTCTCCGGATCTCCCGCCGCGATCGCCACCAGTCCGTCCGACAGCGCCCGCAGTCCCGCTTCCTGTCGGTTCAGGCGGCGGCGCATCGACCATTCGCGCGGCCGGCGCCGCAGCCAGCGCCACATCGCAAACGCGCCTGCCGCGACGACGACCAGCAGAAATACCGCAAGCGCGAGCACCCCGACGGAGGTTTCGACCCGCCAGCCCTGCCAGTCGAGCGAGACCTGGCCGGGCCGGTCGGCAAGCCAGACCGCGATCGCCACGACGATCGCGACCTCGATCACATAAAGGAGGAACCGCAGCATCACAAACCGCCCTCGGCGCGCAGCCGGGCGATCGCCTGCGCCTCGATATCGGACAGCGCCGCGCGAGCGTCGAGATGACCACGTGCCCGCGCCATCCAGGGCGCAAGCAGGTCACCGGCCGCACCGGAGACACCGTCAAGTTCGGCAACCGCAGCCGCCACGTCCCGCTCGGCAAGAAGGAGCTCGGCGCGTGCGATCCTCGCCTCGACACTGTCGCCCGCCACGTCCGCGCCCGTCCGGCGTATGCTGACGATATCGTTGATCCGGTCCGCAAGGCGGTCGACGAGATCGTCGGACGACCCGCTCCGGCTCGCCGCCAGAAGATCGGGCACGAGCGCCCCGAAGGAAAGTTCGAGCGCCGCGCCGGTGGCGGCGCCGGTCTCGGACGTCGCGCGCAGCCGGGCGACGGCCGCGTCGAGTTTGGCATCGCCGTCTCGGAGCGAATCCAGGATCGCCAGCGGCGCGGCGTAAGGTGCGCCGCGGGCCAATGCCGTGCGGATCTGCCCGGCGGCGAGCGCGAGCGCGGAGGCGCGCGACACGGCAACCTCTTCCGCGCTGCGGACGGCCTCCAGCGCGCCGATCCGCATCTCGATCAAAGCTCGGGCCTCCGCCTGCGCATCGGCAAGCGCCTTCAGTCTGTTCTCGAACGCGACGAACGATCCCGACAGGGCCTGCATATTTGTCGCCGCGAGTTGAACCGCGTTCCGGATCTCCGTCTCAAGCACATCGAGCCGCGCAGGGGTTTCGTGATCTACTGCCGCGCCTCCTTCCGCGCCGCGCTTGGCGAGCGCCGCGCGCAGCGAATCGATCTCAGCGCGCACCGGTGCCAACATGGCCTCGACATCCGGCGGCGGCGCGTCGGACAACCGGTTGCGCAGGGCCGCAACATCCCGCGCCAGCGCGTCAAGCGCCGGCGACCCCGTTCCGCCCGCCGACGCCGCCGACAGCCGCGCGATCCGCCCCTCCAGGGCGGACAGACGGGCATTGTCACCGCCCGGCGCGCCCGGCCCCATGGTCGACCACCAGACCCAGCCGCCAACGCCGACCGCGATCACCAGAGCGAGGACCGCAACACCGCCACCACCCGCGCCGGATCGCGGGGCTGGTTTTTCCTCGGGCTGGGGCACTTCCGGCCCAGACGGTGGCGGAAGACCCGCCCGCTCGTCCCCGGCGGATGCGTCATCGCCGGACGCGTTCTCGTCGGATGTGGTGTCGGCAGAAGCATCGATCACCGCAGGCGTTGCGCCGGCCGAGCCGGAAAGGTCGATGTCGGCCGCCTCCGCGGCAGCCCGAACCGCCGCCATGCGGCCGGCGGGAATGGTATCGCGCTGTTTCCAGCCCTGGACGGTACTCACCGGCACCTCGAGCCTCGTCGCCATCGGGCGGATGCCCCCGAACGCCGCGATGATGGCGCTGGCCGGCTGATCGGTGTCGTCGTTCATGCTCATCTTCCGCAGTTATGCACGTACTCACACGTACATACGCGAGAACGACCCCTCAGGCCATAAAATCCGGGCATTTGAGACATTATGCCGTACGTTTATTTCGGAATCGCGTCCAGCGCGCGGAGCAGGCTCACTTGATCCGGCGCATCGGCAACCCGGACCTCCAAGAACCCGATCGGCTTCAACTTCTCCGCCACCGCCGGCGACAGGGCGAGGGCGACCGTATCCGCGCAGGCGGGGCCGAGCCCTTCGTGCTCCGCGAGTTCGACGAACCGAGTGGCCGTCCGCGGCGAGAAGAACAATGCGGCATCAAGTGTCCGCGAATCGAGCGCCTCCGCGACGATGGCCGGCATCTCGTGGACGACTTCCGCGCGATAGACAACCGCGCGATCGACGGTAAATCCGGCCGCCGTCAACAAACCGGACAAATCACCAGCCGTGACCGTGCCGGCGAGATGCACGAGCCTACCATCGGTCGGCACCAGCCGTTCGGCCACCAATGCCGTCAGGGTCTCGACATCGCCCGAAGCGCTTTCGGTCCGCGCAAAGCCGCCGGCGCGCGCGGCAACTGCGCTGGCATCACCCACGGCGAAAACCAAGATGTCCCGGCGGCCGGTCACCCGCGCCAGCGCGCGCGCGCCATTGGCGCTCGTGATCAGAACCGCCTGGGCGCCATCCAGATCGACAACCGCGTCACCGGGCATGGAAATGTCGAGAAGCGGCGCGACGATCGGCGTGTAGCCGCGCGCGGCGAGTTCCGCCGCCGTGGCGTCGGCATCGGGCCGGGGACGGGTCACCAAAACGCGCATTTCAGCCGTCTAGCGTTGCGAAGAAATCCGGGCCCATCCGCGCGCGCAGCTCGATTCCAAGCGCAGCACCCAGCGCCTCCGAATCCGACACCGGCCCGGATTGTTCGAGCCGGACGAGGCCGTGGCCGTCCGGCCAGGCCGCGAGCCCGCAAAGATGCAACCGGTTGCCCCTCACGGTCGCGAGACCGGCCAGGGGCGTGTGACAGGTCCCGTCAAGCGCGTCGAGCATCGCGCGCTCGGCGCACAGGCATGTCATCGCAACCGGATCGGTGATCGCCGCGAGCGCGGCCGCCGTTTCCGCGTCACCGGCGCGGCTGGTGACCGCGATGATGCCCTGCCCCGCCGCCGGCAGCATCTCGTCCACCGCGAGGATCGCGTCCGCGACCGCCGCACGGCCCAGACGGCGCAGGCCGGCATAGGCCAGGAACGTTGCGTCGGCCTCACCATCGACGATCTTGCGTAGCCGGGTCTCGACATTGCCGCGGATCAGGACCGGTTCGATGTCGGGTCGGACCGCGAGCAGCTGCGCGCGGCGGCGCAGGGAGGCCGTCCCGACGCGCGCACCCTCGGGAATCTCGGCGATGGATGCGGCGCCAATGAGCGCATCGCGCGGGTCCTCGCGTTCGAGCGCGGCGGCGATGACAATACCGTCGGCGAGCCAGGTCTCCATGTCCTTCGCCGAATGAACGGCGATATCGATATCGCCATCGATCTGCGCCCGGTCGATCTCCTTGGTGAAGAGCCCCTTCCCGCCGACCTCGGCGAGCGGCCGGTCGGTCACGGCGTCGCCCGTGGTCCGAATGACCACGATCTCCGGTGCTGGGACGTCCGAATGTGCCGCCGCGAGCAGGTCACGGACCAGGGTCGCCTGGAACAGGGCGAGCGGGCTGCCGCGGGTGCCGATGCGCAGGATGGTTTTGCTCATGGGCGACTCATAGCCGCTTGCCCCGCGAATGCATATCCGCTTCGTGCGACGCCGCCGGACAAATGGGCTATATGATCTTCATGCGCGTTCTCGGAATCGAAACTAGCTGCGACGAGACAGCCGCCGCGATCGTGGACGGCAACCGGACGATCCTGTCGAACGTCGTGCTCAGCCAGCTCGACGACCACAGGCCGTTCGGCGGGGTCGTCCCGGAGATCGCCGCGCGCGCACATCTCGAGCACCTTGATGCGATCATCGCCCGGGTCCGCGACGAGGCCGGCGTCGCGCTCGAGGATCTCGACGGGATAGCGGCGACCGGCGGCCCCGGCCTGATCGGCGGTGTCATCGTCGGCGTCATGACCGCCAAGGCAATCGCCGCGGCGCGGGACATCCCGTTCGTAGCGGTCAATCACCTGGAAGCGCATGCGCTCACCGCGCGCCTGACCGACGATGTCGCATTTCCCTACCTACTGCTGCTGATCTCGGGCGGTCACTGCCAGCTGCTGATCGTCGAGGGGGTCGGCCGGCACATTCTTCTCGGCACGACCATGGACGATGCGATCGGGGAGGCTTTCGACAAGACGGCGAAGCTCCTCGGCCTCGGCTTCCCTGGCGGTCCCGCCGTCGAGGCCGCCGCGCGCGACGGCGATCCGGAGCGCTTCCGCCTGCCCCGCCCGCTCAAGGGCCGGGCGGGCTGCGACTTCTCCTTTTCTGGTCTCAAGACTGCCGTCCGCCAAGCGGCGCTCGGCCTCGACACGATGCTCGGCGACCGGGACGCGGCGGACCTCGCGGCCGGCTTCCAGGCCGCCGTCGCCGACGTGGTCGCGGACCGCTGTCGGCACGCGCTGCGCGCTTTCGCCGAACACCACCCGGACACCGCGCCGGTCCTAGTCGCTGCAGGCGGAGTGGCGGCCAACCAGGTCTTGCGGACCGCTCTGAACCACGTCGCCGCACAGCACGGCGCGACGATGATCGCACCGCCGCCGGCCATGTGTACCGACAATGCCGCCATGGTCGCGTGGGCCGGAGTCGAGGGGGGGGGCCCCCCCCCGGGCCGCCCCCCCGCCACGCCGCCCCCCCCCCCCCGGGCCGGGG
>JAYPRP010000030.1:0-17159 GCA_038132575.1 Rhodospirillaceae bacterium | reverse complement strand
CCTGGGGGGGGGGGGCGGGTGGCGTGGGGCGGGCCCCGGGCGGGCCCGCCCCGCTCGACTTCCGGCCGCGCCCGCGCTGGCCGCTAGCCGAAACGACCGCGGCGGAATAAGCTCGCCGCTTCGAAAAAGGATCGACATGGCCGCCAGCACCAAGATCGACATCCAGCCGCTTTTCGCAACGCCGGTTGCGGTGGCGATGCTGCCCGACCACGAACGCATCAACGCCGCTTTGCGGGAAACCATTCTCGATCGGGCCGAGGCGGAGCCCTCGACCGAATGCTCCAATCTCGGCGGCTGGCAGTCGACCTGGGACATGGCCGAATGGGGCGGCGAGGCTGCGGCCTATCTCCTGTCTTTGGTGCGCCAAATGGCCGACACCCTGACGGTCGACCCGCACGGGAAACCCGCAACCCAGGACTGGCAATCGAACGCCTGGGCAAACGTCAACCGGTCGAGGCACGGCAACAAGTTTCACACCCATCCCGGATGCGTCTGGTCAGCCGTCTGCTACGTGGATGACGGGGGCGCGGCCGCCGACCCCGCACTCGGCGGACAGTTCGAGCTCCAGGATCCGCGCGGGATCTCCCACGCAGTCCGGCCCTATTCCGGAGACGGCACCCGCATCTCCGTCTCCATCAACCTGAGCTGAGGGACCGCACATGGAACGCATAGCCGTGATCGGTGCCGGTGCCTGGGGAACCGCCCTTGCAGCCGTCGCCCGCCGGGCCGGGCGCGACGTCATAATCCATGCCCATGAGCCGAAGACGATGGCAGCGATCAACCGCGACCATGTGAATCCGGTCTTTCTCCCCGACGTGTCCCTCGACCCGGCGATCGTGGCGACGAACGATCTCGCCGAGGCCACCGACGGTGCCGACGCAATCCTGATGGTGACCCCGGCTCAGTTCCTGCGCACGACCCTGGCCACTCTCTCGCCGTCTGCCGGGACGCCGCTGGTCATCTGTTCCAAGGGGATCGAGCTCGACACCGGTCGGTTGATGAACGAGGTCGCGGAGGAGGTTGCGCCGGAGGCCACGCTCGCGGTCCTGTCGGGACCAACCTTCGCGGCGGAGGTCGCGCGCGGCCTGCCGACGGCCGTGACGCTCGCCAGCACAGACGCGGACATGGCGAGCGCGCTCGCGAGCGCGCTCGGCACCCCGACCTTTCGCCCCTATACCGCCACCGATCTCGTCGGCGCCGAAGTGGGCGGCGCGATCAAGAACGTGATCGCCATCGCCTGCGGGATCGTCGAGGGCCGCACGCTCGGCCAGAACGCCCGCGCGGCGGTCATCGCGCGCGGCCTTGCCGAGATCGCCCGCTTCGCCGCTGCACTGGACGCGGACCCGCGCACGCTGATGGGCCTCTCGGGCCTGGGCGACCTCACCCTCACCTGCACTTCGACCGCGTCGCGTAACTACTCCCTCGGTGCAGCCCTTGGATCCGGTGCCAGCTATGCGGACGCCATCGCCGGCAAGAGCTCCGTTGCGGAAGGCGCGACCACGGCACCCGCGGTCCTGACGCGTGCTGCGGCGCTCGGGGTCGAGATGCCGATCTGCGCGGCCGTCAGCGCCATCCTCCATGACGGCGCCGGCGTCGAAGAAACCATCGCGGACATCCTCGCGCGTCCGCTGCGCGCGGAGGGTTGATCGACCCCGCCGCGACCTGCCCTAATTCGTGAACCAACCAGACCGAACGCAAGGACATCTACCATGGCGTACTGGCTCTTCAAGACCGAACCGGGGACCTGGTCGTGGGACGACCAGGTGAAGAAGGGCGTCGAACATTGGGACGGCGTGCGTAACCACCAGGCCAACAACAACATGAAGGCCATGAAGGTCGGCGACAAAGGCTTCTTCTATCACTCGGTCAACGAGAAGCGGATCGTTGGCATCGTCGAGGTGGCGCGGGAGCACTACCCGGATCACACAGACGAGTCCGGCCGCTTCGGCATGGTCGACGTCAAGACCGTCGGGCCGGTGAAAACACCGATTACGCTGGCCGACGTCAAGGCGAACCCGAAACTGGCGGACATGGTGCTGGTGAACAACTCGCGGCTGTCGGTGCAGCCCGTTGCCGCCGCTGAGTGGCGCGAGGTCTGCCGCATGGCAGGCGTGAAACCTTGAGCGACGACGCGCCGGAGATGCGCGGCGATCGCAGGGTCCTGTGTCACGAAGACGAGATCGGCGAGGCCGGCAAGGGCTTCGTCCTGCGCCACGTTTATGAGGACAACCCCGACGCAAAGCTACCGATCTTCATCGTCCCGGGCAACGGCGAACTCCACTGCTACATGAATGTCTGCCCGCACCAGGGAACGCCGCTGGAGCTCAAGCCCGACACCTTCCTCGACGTCGAGTGCAAGCTGATCCAGTGCTCGACCCACTGGGCGCTGTTCCGCAAGGAGGACGGCCACTGCGTGAAGGGCCCCTGCGTCGGCAAGACGCTGACTGCATTCCCGATAACGATTGACGACGACGGCATGGTCCTGTTCGGCGAGTAGTTCACCAGAAAGAACGATGCTTCCCGCCACCGGGCGCGGTTGTCTGGCCGGGTCAATTTCCCGATAATGCGCCGCAAACGAGCCGGCCGTGCCGAACCCTTCGAGAGAGGGAGCGCGCGGCACGAGAAAATGCCGGACAGAAGATATGACCAAGGGGAGAGCACGCGCCATGTTCCGCGAAAAATTTCCTGTCCCGGATGCGTGGGCGAGCCGCGCCTGGGCCGATGACGCCAAGTACCAGGAGATGTACCAGCGCTCGATCGACGACCCGGACGGGTTCTGGAGCGAGCAGGGCCAGCGACTGGAATGGATCAAGCCCTTTACCCGGGTCAGCGACGCCTCCTATGACGCCGACGACCTGCACGTGAAGTGGTACTACGACGGCGTCCTCAACGCGTCGGCGAACTGCATCGACCGGCATCTCGCCACCCGCGGCGAACAGACAGCGATCATCTGGGAGGGCGACGACCCGAAGGATGACGCGAAGCTCACCTACAAAGATCTGCACGAGCAGGTCTGCCGCTTCGCCAACGGGCTCAAGTCCCTGGGCGTGAAGAAGGGCGACCGCATCACCATCTACCTGCCGATGATCCCCGAGATCGCCATCGCCATGCTGGCTTGTGCCCGGATCGGTGCGGTGCACTCAGTCGTCTTCGGCGGCTTCTCGCCGGACTCCATCGCCGGCCGCATCGAGGATTGCGATTCGACCCTGGTGATCACCTCGGACGAGGGCCTGCGCGGCGGACGCACCATCCCACTCAAGGACAATGTCGACCAGGCGATCGAGAAGTTGCCGGACGGACAGGTCTCGAGCGTCGTGGTCGTGAACAGGACGGGCGCCGACATCAACTGGGTCGAGTGCCGCGACGTCTGGTACCACGAGCTGTGCGAGGCCCAGTCGGCCGACTGCGCGCCCGAGCCCATGGACGCCGAGGATCCGCTCTTCATCCTCTACACCTCCGGCTCGACCGGGAAGCCCAAGGGCGTCCTGCACACGACCGGCGGCTACATGGTCTACGCGTCCATGACCCACCAGTATGTCTTCGACTATCACGACGGGGATATCTACTGGTGCACGGCGGACTGCGGCTGGATCACCGGCCACAGCTATATCGTCTATGGGCCGCTTTCGAACGGTGCCACGACCTTGATCTTCGAGGGACTGCCGAACTACCCGGACGCATCGCGCCACTGGGAGGTCTGCGACAAGCACCAGGTGAACATCTACTACACAGCCCCGACAGCCATCCGCGCGCTGATGCGCGAGGGCGACGACCCGGTGAAGAAAACGTCGCGCGGGTCCATCCGCCTACTCGGCACAGTCGGCGAGCCGATCAACCCGGAGGCCTGGCACTGGTATCACTCGGTAGTCGGCGACGAGCGCTGCCCGATCGTCGACACATGGTGGCAGACCGAGACCGGCGGCATCCTGATCACCCCGCTGCCCGGCGCGACCCTGCTCAAGCCCGGCTCGGCCACCCGGCCCTTCTTCGGGGTGCGACCGGTCATCGTCGACGCCGAGGGCAACGAGCTCGAGGGCGCGTGCGAGGGCAACTTGTGCATGGCCAGCAGCTGGCCGGGCCAGATGCGCACGGTCTATGGCAACCACCAGCGCTTCGTCGATACCTACTTCAAGACCTATCCCGGCATGTATTTCACCGGCGATGGCTGCCGGCGTGACGAGGACGGCTACTACTGGATCACCGGCCGCGTAGACGACGTCATCAACGTATCCGGCCACCGGATGGGCACGGCCGAGGTTGAGAGCGCGCTTGTCGAGCATGACGATGTCGCCGAAGCGGCGGTCGTCGGCTACCCCCACGACATCAAGGGCCAGGGTATCTACGCCTATGTCACCCTGAAGCTGGGATACGAGCCGAGCGAGGATTTGCGGAAGGAACTGGTCCAGTTCGTGCGCAAGGAGATCGGTCCCATCGCCACGCCCGACCTAATCCAGTTCGCGCCGGCGCTGCCGAAGACCCGATCGGGCAAGATCATGCGCCGCATCCTGCGCAAGATCGCGGAGAACGCCCCCGACCAGCTCGGCGACACGTCCACGCTGGCCGACCCGGCAGTTGTGGACGACCTCGTCGAAAACCGCCAAAACCGGTAAGCGCAATCATGCAGGTCGCCATGGTCGAATTCGCCGTCGGCCCCGAACGGGTCGATGCGTGCGTCGAAGCGCTGAAGGGCATCAGCGGCACGCTGGTCGCGGCCCAGCCCGAGTTCCACGGCGCGACTATCCATGTCGAGAAGGCGACCGGGACGGTCATCAACTGCATGCGCTGGAATACCCACTAGCACTTCATCGACGTCCGAGATTCCAATGCGGAGAAGATCGGCGAGGTGCTCGGCGAGTTCGGCCCCATGGGCCGGATGCTCAACGTAGCCGCCGAGATTCCGACGGGCTGAACGCGTGGCCGCCGCGCCACTATTTCTGCAGATGCGCCAGAACGCGCGCGAGCAAGCGCGCATCCGCCAGCGCGTCATGGGCGCTTTCCGGTGCCGCCAGACCGAAATGGGCGGGCGGCGCCGAGCTCGCCATTCGCCGACCAGTGAATTTGCTGATCGCCGGGTTCACATCGCGCCAGTCGAAGCACGCGAGCGGGTTGGCCATCTCCTTGAAGGCGCATTCATCCGCGATCACCGCGTCGTCATGCCCGTGGGACGCCACGACGTCGCTTCCAACGAACGCGGCGAAATTATCGAGGGCCGCGGCGAATTCAATACCGTTACGCGCGACCGCCGCGTTGGTGATGCCGGTCAGGCCGGTGAAGTAATCCGAGAGCTCGGGGTTGATCGACGGTTGCACCAGAACCGAGAAGTCCGCCAGCTCGGCGCCCCCATTCCCAGCGTCGAGGCGCACAGCACCGATTTAGACGACTTCACGGAACTAGCCGGGTTCCGACCAGCCGCCTTCCAGCGCACCTCCCCCAGCTCGTGTATTCGAGATCCGCGACGACAACGTGCCGAAAGCCGGCACGACATTGCTCTGTTCTTCGGGCATCAAGCGCAGCTCGTCAGAAGTCGACGCAGCGGCCGTCGCGTTCCCAGTCGCCGAACCGGGTCGGCTCGGGCCCCTTCGGGCCGCCGATTTCCTTCGGTCCGTTAGCCGGAACCGCGTCCGCGCTATTTTTTGCGGAAGCCTCGGAATCCGCCGCATTTTCGACGGATTTCGGTGTTGAGGTCTGACGCTCGGGAATGCGGGCGCGGTATTGCGGGCCCGCATCTGCAGGTGCGTTAGCGTGTTCATCGGACATGAGCCTGATATGGCGCATCGGCTCCGGTTTGCCAAGGGCGCACACGGGATTGCAAGCGTGCGGCACGGGCCCACATTGAGTGTCGGAAACACCAACACAGACCAGGACAACCATGTCGAACTACTTCCGCACCGCGCTGCTCCTCGCCGCCATGACGGCGATCTTCATGGTCGGCGGTTTTCTTCTGGCCGGTCCCACCGGCATTCTCATTGCGCTCGCGGTCGCGGCGGCGACCAACACCTTTGCCTGGTGGAACTCTGGTAGCGCGGTCCTGCGCTATTACCGGGCCAAGGAACTCAGCGACGCGAATCACCCGCTCTACCGGATCGTCGCCCGGCTCGCCGAGGGCGACGGGCTGCCGATGCCGCGCGTGTACGTTATTGAGAATCCCCAGCCCAACGCCTTTGCCGCCGGTCGCGGCCCGAATAACGCGGCCGTCGCCGCGACAACCGGACTTCTGCAGATGATGAACGAGCGCGAGGTGGCCGGCGTCATGGCCCATGAGCTCGCCCATGTGAAGAACCGCGACACGCTGATCATGACCATCACCGCCACCTTCGCCGGCGCGATCTCGATGCTGGCGAACTTCGTATTGTTCTTCGGCGGCAACCGCAACAGCCCGTTCGGGCTCCTGGGCACCATCGCAATGATGATCCTAGCACCCCTGGCCGCCACGCTGGTGCAGATGTCGATCAGCCGAAACCGCGAGTACCAGGCGGACCGGGAAGGTGCGCTGATCTGCGGGGATCCGGAATGGCTGGCGAGCGCGCTCGAAAAGCTCGAGGCGAGCACGAAACGCATCGACAACCAGGCCGCGGAGCACAATCCGGCCACCGCGCACATGTTCATCGTGAACCCGTTGCACACCCACAAGCACGACAACCTGTTCTCGACCCACCCGAACACCGCCAATCGTATCGCGAAACTTCGAAGAATGACATTAAATCAGATATTTATCAGACGTGAGGCCACGCCCGCACCCGGCCCCTGGTCGCAGCAGGGAACCCACAGACGCCGGGGCTCCGTCCCCAGCGCCGGACGCCCGCGGACACATACATGACCCGAAAACGCGGCCAAAACCCCCAAAATCTGGGTAATTGGTCAACATATTGTCCACATATTGGGGTTCCTACCGGATTTTGTGGGCTTGCCCCTATATTCCTACATGATCTAGGCTCCGCTGCGAAATCGAGGCCGCTTCGCGCGGCCGGTGGGGCAGACGAAAAACAGGAAACCGGACATGTCTTGGACTGACGAACGGGTAACGATGTTACGGGACTTGTGGGCCAAGGGCCTGAGCGCGAGCCAGATCGCGGTGCAGCTGGGCGGCGTGACGCGCAACGCCGTCATCGGCAAGGCACATCGCCTCGGCCTGGAGAGCCGTCCGTCACCGATCCGGGGCAACGGCAACGGGTCGCGGCGGCGCAACCGGGCCATCGACAGGGCACTCGAGGCGAAGGCGCTGCGCGGGACCATGGCCGACGAGGAGATCGGCGGCGAGAAGGTCGTGCCCGACGGCGGCAGCCGGGTCGACGAAACGCCCGTCCCGCCTCTGGCGCGGCGCGCCGGTGAGGTTTCGGAATGCCTGTGGCCGATCGGCGATCCCGGCGACGAGGATTTTGGCTTCTGCCAGTCCGAGACCGTGCCCGGTCGCCCCTATTGTGCGGAGCATTGCGCGGTAGCGTATATTCGCAAGGATAAGTCGGCCGCCTGATCCCGCGATCACGCGAACCCATCCGGCCGCGGCGGGTCTCATGACCGGCTGCGGCCGAGCTGTTTTTGGGGCATAAAGCGCCATGTCCGATACCCGCGCCGCCGCCTGCCGAATCCTTGATGCCGTCCTCGACGACGGCAAACCCCTCGACACGAGCCTCGCCACCGACCCCGGCCTGGCGAAGCTGGACCCGCGCGACCGTGCCCAGACACGCCGGATTATCGCGACCGTGCTCCGCCGACGCGGCGAGATCGACGCGCGCATCGACGAGTGCCTCGATCGCCCGCTCGCCGGCCGCCACGCGCGGGTGCGCAACATCCTGCGGGTCGGAACGGCGGAGCTGATCTTCCTGGAAACCCCGGCCCACGCCGCCGTGGACGCCGCCGTTCGCCAGGCCGGGCGATACCGCCGCGGCGCCTTCAAGGGACTGGTCAACGCCGTCCTCAGGCGCATCGGGCGGGAGCCGGAGAACCGGGAGGGGACAGACACGCCGGGCGAGATCAACACGCCGGACTGGATGCTCGATCGCTGGCGGGAAATCTATGGTGCGGATCTTGCGCGCGAGATCGCCGCGGCACACCTGATCAAGCCGCCGCTGGACCTCACTCTTTCGAGGCGGGCCGACCCGGCGGAATGGGCGGCGAAGCTAGAAGCAGAGATTCTTCCCGGCGGCACGCTTCGCCGCCGCACAGGCGGGCGCATCGACGAATTGCCCGGGTTCGAAGACGGTCTTTGGTGGGTGCAGGACGCCGCTGCCGCGCTGCCGGCGAAGCTCCTACGCGATAACGCGGGCGCCCGCGTCATCGACCTGTGCGCGGCGCCGGGTGGCAAGACTATGCAGTTGGCCGACCGCGGTCCGGCCGTCACCGCTGTCGACATATCTGCGGGCCGGCTCGCCGCCCTGCAGGAAAACCTCGCCCGGACCGGCCTCGAAGCCGACATCGTCGATGCCGACGCCAGCCAGTGGCGCCCAGCCCAGCCGGTCGATGCGGTCTTGCTGGACGCGCCGTGCACGGCGAGTGGTACCATCCGCCGCCATCCGGACATTACATGGCGCCGCCGCGAGACGGACATCGCCAGCGCGACCAGACTCCAGGACCGGCTGCTGCGCGCTGCCGTCAACATGGTCGTCCCCGGCGGCGCCATCGTCTATGCGGTCTGCTCGCTCGAACCCGAGGAGGGGGCGGCGCGGATCAACGCGCTCCTGGCCGCCGGCGCCCCCGTGATTCTCGACCCGATCGCGCCCGACGACTGGCCGGAGCTCGCCGGACTCGACCCCGCCGCGATCACGCCGGCCGGCACGCTTCGGACCCTGCCCTGCCACTGGTCGGAACGCGGAGGGATGGACGGTTTCTTCGCCGCGCGGCTGATCCGGACCTGACCACCCGCCGGGCCGTCCGCTTTGCTTGCGGCGCAGTCTGCAAATCGGTTACCAGACGCAATGGCTTCCTCGTCCAGTGCGGCGCCGGTCCGCATCGTACCATCAATCCTCGCGGCCGATTTCGCCAGGCTTGGCGAGGAGGTGCGCGCCGTCGCGGACGCCGGCGCCGACTGGATTCATATCGACATCATGGACGGGCATTTCGTGCCCAACCTGACCGTCGGACCCGGCGTGGTGAAGGCCCTGCGGCCGCACTGCGATCTGCCGTTCGACGTTCACCTGATGATCAGCCCGGTCGATTACATGCTTGAGCCCTTCGCCGAGGCCGGCGCCGACGTGATCTCGCTGCACCCCGAGGCGGGCCCGCACCTGCACCGCTCACTGCAGACCATTCGTGAGCTGGGCAAAAAGGCCGGCGTGGTCCTCAATCCCGCGACCCCGGTGTCCGCGGTGGATGAGGTCATGGACATGGTCGACCTGATCCTGGTGATGAGCGTTAACCCGGGCTTCGGCGGGCAGGCCTTCATCGAGAGCCAGCTCGACAAGATCGCGTCGCTGCGCGCGCGCATCGATACCCATGTGGAGGCCGGGGGACAGCCGATCGATCTCGAGGTCGATGGCGGGATCGATCGGGAGACCGCCCCCCGCGCCATCGCGGCTGGCGCGAATGTCCTGGTTGCCGGCACGGCCACCTTCCGGGGCGGCCCGGACGCTTATGCCGACAACATCGCCGCCATGCGGGGCGACGGGTGACCGGCAACCTCTTTCACGATCTGCGCTACGGCGTGGGCAAACTGCTCTATGCCTCGCCGGTCTATCGCTACACCCTGATCGGCCGCGCGCCGAGCGAGCTCGCGATCGCCCCGCCGGACTCATGGCCCGGCAATGCCGAGCGCGGCATCGCGGTCTCGGCCGGCGAGTGGTCGTTCCTCGGGGAGACCGTACGCGGCGGAAAGCACGCCTGGCGGCCGGTGGGCATGAGCGATGCCTGGCTGGCGGAACTGCACGGCTTCGATTGGCTGCGCGACCTACGCGCGGTGGGCGGCGACGCGGCCCGGCGGAGCGCACGTGACCTGGTCGAGGACTGGATCGAGAGCCAGGCCGGCTGGCAGGAAGTCGCCTGGCGGCCGGACATTCTCGCGACCCGGCTCTTCGCATGGCTCGGCCAGCATGACTTCTTCTGTGCGTCCGCCGACGACGACTACCGGCACCGCTACCTGGCGGCCGTCGCGCGCCAGGCCAAGCATCTGGCCCGCGTGCTTCCCGGCGGTGTGGAGGGGGCGGGGCTTATCCGCGCGGCCAAGGGACTCACGGTCGCCGGGCTCGCGCTGCCCGGCAACGATGCGGCGGTTCGCCAGGGCCTGCGCATCCTCGAGCGCGCCTGCGACCGCCAGATCCTGCCGGACGGCGGGCATGTTTCGCGCAACCCGCAGATACAGGCGGCCATACTGCGCGACCTGGTCGATGTGCGGAGCGCCCTGCTCGCTGCCGAAGACGACATTCCGGCCTTCCTCCTCGGCGCGATCGACCGCGCCGCACCGTTCCTGCGGATGCTGCGCCACAACGACGGCCGGCTCGCGCTGTTCAACGGCAGCAGCGAAAGCGAGGATTGGCTCTTGGACATGCTGCTCGCCCAGGCCGATGCGCGAGGCCGCGCGCCCGCCAGCGCCCCCCATTCTGGCTTCGAGCGCATCGTCGCAAACCGCACGGTCGCGCTGCTCGACACGGGTGCGCCGCCGCAGGCCGGGCTCGACATCGGGGCCCATGCCGGGACGCTGAGCCTCGAGATCTCGATCGGCAAGGAACGCATGATCACTAACTGCGGCGCGCGGCCTGGCAACCGGGACCCGTGGGCGACCGTGCAACGCTCATCGGCGGCGCACTCGACCATGGTCGTCGACGACACTAATTCCTCGGAAATCCTGTCCGACGGGACCTTCGGTCGCAGGCCCCGAGACGTCCGGGTCGAGCGCAGCGAGGACGAGGGCAATGTCTGGCTGTCTGTCCGGCATGACGGATATCTGCCGGCCTTCGGCCTGGAGCATGAGCGGCGCGTCTACATGGCCGGCGACGGCGACGACATCCGCGGCGAGGACGTTCTCACCCGAGTCGATACCGCGGACAAGGGGCGCCCGGCGAAGGGCTTTGCCCTGCGCTTCCACCTCCACCCGGGGGTCCAGGCCTCGCTGGTCCAGAACGGATCTTCGGTCCTGCTGCGCCTGCCGAGCGGCGCGGGATGGCGGCTGATCGCCGAGGGCGGCACCGTCTCCCTCGCGGAGAGCATCTATCTCGGCGAGAGCGAGGATGTCCGGCGCAGCGAGCAGATCGTGGTTTCCGGCGCGCTCGAG
Organism: Rhodospirillaceae bacterium; assembly: GCA_038132575.1. Lineage (GTDB taxonomy): Bacteria > Pseudomonadota > Alphaproteobacteria > UBA6615 > UBA6615 > UBA8079. The sequence continues at coordinate 5,959 of JAYPRP010000030.1, read as the reverse complement.
GCGGGGGCTGCCGCGGCACGGGTCAAATGGGCGCTGAAGAGGGTGCCGAAGAAGAACTGAGCGGCCCCGGTCACCGCCCAATCCTTGCCCTTCCTTAACCATCCTCGCGGACCGTGACAGCTTCCCTGGCCGATCGCCCGGCCATGCACGCGCGAGGCTATCTTGTCCAAAGTCCTGGTGACCGGCGCCGGCGGTTTTATCGGCTTCCATCTCGTCGAACGTCTCGACGCCGAAGGCCGGCACGTCCGCGCTTTCATCGAATACGATTCCCGCGGCTCATGGGGCTGGCTTGACGATGTCGGCGCAGACACCCGCGGCGCGATCGAGGTGATCACCGGCGACATCCGCGATTCTCATGCGGTCCGGCAAGCCACGACCGGCTGCGACACGGTGTTTCACCTCGCCGCGCTGATCGGCATTCCCTGTTCCTACCTGGCGCCCGAAAGCTACGTCGGCACCAACGTGACCGAGACACTCAACATCGTCCAGGCCACCTCCGATCTGGGCGGCAAGCGGGTCGTGCACACCTCCACCAGCGAGGTCTATGGCACGGCGCAGTATGTGCCGATCGACGAGGCACACCCGCTCAACCCGCAATACCCGTATGCAGCGACTAAGGTCGGCGCGCGCGGTCATTCCCACCATCATCACCCAGCTCGCCACCCACTACCGGGCGGACGGCCCGGCGGCGATCCGCCTCGGCGCGACTGCTCCGACGCGCGATTTCACCTATGTTGGCGACACGGTGCGCCAACGAAGAGTTCTACCGTATATTCTGATCGCGCGGATGTCGTCGCGTCGCAACTAGAGCTGCCAGCGGCGATACCCTTCGGGGAGCTCGACACCGCGCCACATCCCCTTGATATCGGCGAGAACGCCGCCGTCCGCGAGCAGTGACGCCAGCAGCCCGGCCTCCAGTGCGGCATACTCGGCGTGGGGCACCGCGCCGATCACAGCGTCGTATCCCGAGGCATCGTCCAGCGACGGAAGCAGCTCGATACCATAGAACTGATCGGCCTCGGCCCGGTCCGCATGGGGATCGTGCACATCGACCCGATGCCCCGTCCCCGTTAGCCGCGACACGATATCGACCACGCGGGTGTTGCGCAGATCGGGGACGTTCTCCTTGAACGTCAGGCCGAGGACGAGCACCCGCGCCGGATTCGCCGCAAGACGCTCGGCGATCTCGTCCGCGATATAGGCGCCCATGCTGTCGTTGATGCGGCGCCCGGCCAACACGACCTCGGGATTGTGGCCGATCGATTGGGCAGCGTGCGCCAGATAGAAGGGATCGACCCCGATGCAGTGGCCTCCGACCAGGCCCGGCTGAAAGGGCAGGAAGTTCCACTTGGTGTTGGCGGCCTCCAGGACGTCGAGAACATCGAGCCCAAGCCCGTTCAGGATCACGGCGACCTCGTTGACGAAGGCGATGTTGATGTCGCGCTGCGCGTTCTCGATGACCTTGGCCGCTTCGGCGGTTCGAATATTCCGGGCTTCGAAGACGTCGCCGGTGTTAACGGCACCGTACATGGCGGAAAGCTGGGAGGTCACCTCGGCGGTCTGGCCAGCGACGACCTTCGTGATCTGGTCGACGGTGTGTTCACGATCGCCAGGATTGATGCGCTCGGGCGAGTAGCCGAGGAAGAAGTCCGCACCACAGGAGAGGCCCGAACCGGCCTCGAGGATCGGCCCGCAGACATCTTCCGTCACGCCGGGATAGACCGTGGATTCATAGACTACGATCGCCCCCTTCGCGAGGTTGCGCGCGATCATCTCGCTCGCTCCGCGCACAGGCCCCAGATCCGGTGCGTTGTCAGAGTCCACCGGTGTGGGCACCGTGACAACAAAGATGTCCGTCCCGGCGAGTGCTGCTTCGTCGTCCGTAAAGTTTATTCTAGTGTCGCGCAGGGCCGCGCCATCGACCTCGTCCGTGCGGTCGTCACCCGACTTCAGTTCGGCAATCCGCGTCGCGTCGATGTCAAAGCCGGTCACATCGAAATGGCGGGCAAGATGGATCGCCAGCGGCAGGCCGACATAACCGAGGCCGATAACGGAAATGCGGGGAGATGCGAACATTCACTTCTGCTCCGGTGGGAACCGCAATAAGACGGCATTCTGACTCGCTCATAACGCGTACAGGGGCGACATGCCAAGCGGTACGGCGTGCAGGCACATCGGATTCGATACAATTCTCCTTGCATCTGCTCACGAATTGCCGCACCCCAATCGAAATTCATCCGTTTTCGCGAAAGTTTTGAGATATTTCGCGGACGCACTTGCGTTGCGGACCGGACTGACCTACTTCATTCGCCACGAACCTTATGTGAATTAATTGTTATAACAAAATACAAGTGTAAAATGAGCCCACTGGACATTCTCGAGTCGCGCAGCGTCTACATTCTCCGCGAGGCCTATGCCCGCGCACGCCCCCTGGCCATGCTCTGGTCGATCGGCAAGGACTCCAACGTCGTCCTCTGGCTCGCGCGCAAGGCCTTCTTCGGTCACGTCCCGTTCCCGGTCGTGCAGCTCGACACCGGCATGGAGCTTGACGAGGTCTATGCCTATCGCGACCGCTACGCGAAGGAATGGGATCTCGACCTGGTCGTGATCGACTGCCCGCCCGAAAGCGAAATAGACCCGAGCCTGCCGCCCATGACCCGGTCGGCCGCCCGGAAGAGCGCCGGCCTCGCCAACTTGCTCGCCGATGGGGCCTACAAGGGAATCCTCGTCGGAATCCGCCGCGACGAGGAGGCCACCCGGGCCAAGGAACGAGTCTTCAGCCCGCGCGCGACGGACGGCAGCTGGGAGTTTCGCGACCAGCCGGCGGAGTTCTGGGACCAGTTCACAACCGAAACACCCGAAAACGCCCATCTGCGCGTCCACCCGCTGCTGCATTGGACCGAGATCGACGTCTGGCGATACACCCAGCGCGAGAACATCCCCGTCAACCCGCTCTACTTCGCGCAGGACGGAAAGCGCTACCGGTCGCTCGGCGAGAAGAACATCACGGCCCCTGTCGACAGCGGCGCCGCGACGATCGACGAGATCATCGAGGAACTGGAGATCACGAAGATACCCGAGCGCGCCGGGCGCCTCATGGATAACGAGGCCGAGGATTCCTTCGAGCGGCTCCGCACCTCAGGTTACATGTAATAGCGGAGGCATCGAACGTGCAGCCCATGACCGAGCCCGTCATCAAGGCCCGCCCGGCCCCCGAACGCCAGATGCGCGTGGTCATCGTCGGCCACGTGGATCACGGCAAGTCCACCCTGGTCGGCCGCCTGTTCCACGACACTGGCCAGCTGCCCGAAGGCAAGCTCGAGGCCATCGAGAAAATGTGTCGGCGACGCGGGATGCCATTCGAATGGGCGTTTCTCATGGACAGCCTGAAGGCCGAGCGCGACCAGGGCATCACCATCGACACCTCCCAGATTTGGTTCCGGCATGACGCGCGCGAGTATGTGCTGATCGACGCACCGGGCCACCGGGAGTTCATCCGCAACATGGTCACCGGCGCGTCGAACGCAGACGCGGCCCTGCTCATGATCGATGCGGATCAGGGTGTGCGCCGCCAGTCGCGTCACCACGTGTACCTGCTGCAACTGCTCGGTGTGCGTGAGGTCGCGGTCGTCGTCAACAAGATGGACCTGGTCGGCTATGACGAGGCGCGGTTCCGCGACATCGAGACTGAGTATCGCGAGTATCTAAAGGGCATCGGGATCACACCGCGCGAGATCATCCCGATCTCCGCGCGCGAGGGTGACAACGTCGCCACGGCGTCCGAGAAAATGCCCTGGTACAAAGGCCCGAGCATTCTCGCCACCCTGCCCACATTCGAGCACCCCGCATCGGCCGAGGAGCTGCCGCTACGAATGCCGCTCCAGGATATCTACAAGTTCGACGAACGCCGCATCCTCGCCGGCCGCATCGAATCCGGTACGCTGGAGGTCGGCGACGAGCTGCTGTTCTCGCCGAGCAACCGCACCGCGCGCATCGAGACCATCGAGAGCTGGAACACCGACGGACCTGTCACCCGCGCGGCGTCGGGCGAATCAATCGGGATCACGCTGGACGAGCAGATTTTCGTGGAGAGCGGTGAGATCGTCAGCCACGAAGCGGACGGGCCGGTAGAGTCCGACGTATTTCACGTACGACTATTCTGGCTCGCCGACAAGCCGCTCGAGATCGGGGCATCCTGCGAGCTCAAGATCGGCCCCAGCCGCGTCAACGCGACGGTCGAAACGATCGAGCGGATCATCGATATAGATGCAATCTCTGATCATGACGCGACGTCCGTCAAACGCGACGAGATCGCCGATGTCATCATTCGTACGAGCCGCCTCATTGCCTTCGACGACCATGATTCGCTACCGCGGACGGGCCGCGTCGTTTTTGTCGACCGGCATCTGACCCTCGGCGGCGGCGTGCTGTCACTCGGCAACTATCCCGACCAGCGCCAGCTTGTGACAGTACGCGGCACTAACCTGACCGAGGTCGACCATCGCGTTGAACCCGAGCGGCGGATAGCACGCAATGGTCACCGGCCGGGCGTGCTCTGGTTCACGGGCCTGTCGGGTGCCGGCAAATCAACCCTCGCAATGGCGCTCGAGCAGCGGCTGTTCTACAAGGGTTATCAGGTCTATGTGCTCGACGGCGACAATGTCCGAACGGGCCTGAATGCTAACCTTGGCTTCTCGCCCGAGGATCGCGCAGAAAACATCCGGCGCGTCGGAGAAGTCGCGGCGCTGCTCGCGGATGCAGGCATGATCGTCATCACTGCCTTCATCTCGCCCTACCGAGCCGACCGGGATCGCGCGCGCGAGGCGGCGGGAGACGGGTTTCGCGAGGTGTTCATAGACGCCGACGTTGCGACCTGCGAATCGCGCGACCCGAAGGGTCTCTACAAGCGCGCGCGCGCAGGCGAGATCAAGGAGTTTACCGGCATCTCTGCACCTTATGAGGAACCGGCGAACCCCGACATCCGCGTAGACACAAGCAGCTACGATGTCGAAGCATGTCTCGACAATCTGGTCGCCTATGTCATCGAAAATTTTGGAACTGCACCTTAAACTTGCAAAGCGCATGAATCACTTGACGTTCACGGCTTGAACAAAGTACGTTCATCTCGTGAACATATGTAATGAGCAACGCTGAACGCATACCCGCCGACAAGGCAGACGATGCCGAGATAACTCTCGGTATTCTGAACGCCATTCACGAGAATGAGCGCATTACCCAGCGCACGGTTGCCCAAGATCTGGGGATTGCACTCGGGCTCGCGAACTCATACCTGAGGCGTTGCGTGAAAAAGGGGCTGGTCAAGGTCAGCCAGGCACCGGCGAACCGGTATGTCTACTACCTCACGCCGCAGGGCTTCTCCGAGAAAAGCAGGCTGACAGCCGAGTATCTGTCGGATTCCTTCCGCTTTTTCCGGGACGCTCGCAGCCAGTGTACAGAGGCGCTGCGCGAGGCCGGTCGTCGCGGCTGGACCCGGATCGCGCTATTCGGTGCCAGCGAACTCGCCGAGGTCGCTTCGTTGTGCGAGGCACCGGGCGTCGAAATCATCGCGGTAATCGATCCGGTGCGCAGTCGCTCCAACTTCGCCCATCTACCCGTCGTCGATACAATAGAGGACGCTGGTAAGATCGACGGGCTGATCCTGACCATATTAGCGAATCCCCAGGCTGCCTATGATGCGCTCCTGCTCGATTACCCATCGAAGGAGGTAATCGTTCCTGACCTGCTGCGAGTCAGCGAGACGCCGCATGATGGAGCGTATTTGTGAGCGACACGAAACACTGGTTCGTTGTTCGCACCCACCCGAATGGTGAGTTCAAGGCACTAGCGCACATCCTGCGCCAGGGCTTCGACGGCTACCTGCCGCGCTACATCAAGCGGCGGCGGCATGCCCGTAAGACTGAGAATGTTCAGAAGCCGCTTTTCCCAGGCTACCTGTTCG
>JAYPRP010000029.1:24529-28337 GCA_038132575.1 Rhodospirillaceae bacterium | reverse complement strand
CGGGCTCCTCCGCCAGTACTAATTCCGCTCCGTATCGCGTGACGGCCAGCGGGCCGGCCGCATCCAGGGCCGTCCCGAGTCGAACACCCGTGCGCGCCGTGTCCGGACGCCGCTGTCGTCCAGCCAGACCGCATGGGCGCACGCGCGCGTCAGCGGCCCGCAGCCGCAGGCGTATCCGCTCGGGCACCGGGTCGGAGAATTCTCCCGCCAGTTCAATATCTTCGAGGATCACGCGGGGACCGCGCGCCGCCGGTTCGACCGCCACCACGCGCCCGGTGACCACCGTCGTCACCTGCTCGGAGAGGACCGGCGCGCCGAGCCCCGCCGTTCTGAACTGGGCCGCGCCAAAACCGAGCGCGACGAACAGCAGCCCGACGAGGACCGGCCGCAACGCCGGCCGCCGCCCGGCGACCGCGAGCATGGCCGCCAATCCTGCCGCGACGGCGGGTCCGATCCAGCCCGCGGGTTCGCGCGCGAGGCCGAAATAGTGCGCAATTCCGGCTCCCAACGCCACGGGGAGCCACAGCACCCAGCGCTCGCGCTCGGTCACAAGAGTCCGGATCAGGGTCGCAACCAACCCCTCACGGACGCGCGAACGCGTCCGGCCTGTCCGGGCATATGGCAATGCGCGCAGCATGGAACCGGCGCGAAGCGTCCCCCGCCCGGTCGGGCCCGTCAAGGCATCCCCTGGGGCTCTCCTGCCCAAGAATCTGTTGCCTGAAGCCCGCCACTCCGCCATAGGAACGAGAATCCCACCCGTTCAGAGCCGCACCGCCATGTCCGTCGTTACCCGCTTTGCCCCCTCGCCCACCGGCTTCCTGCATATCGGCGGGGCGCGCACGGCGCTCTTCAACTACCTCTTCGCGAAGCATCACGGCGGGCGGTTCCTGCTGCGGATCGAGGATACCGACCGCAAGCGCTCCACCGACGAGGCCATACAGGCCATTCTCCACGGCCTGAGCTGGCTTGCGCTCGATTGGGACGGGGACGAGACCTACCAGTCGCACAACGCCGACCGGCACCGCGAAGTCGCCGAGCAGCTGCTCGCGGAGGGCAAGGCCTACAGGTGCTACTGCACGCCCGAGGAACTCGCCGAGATGCGCGAGAAGGCGCGGGAATCCGGCGGTTCCACGCGCATCTACGATGGCCGATGGCGCGACCGCGATCCCGCCGAGGCGCCCGCGGGCGTCGATCCGGTGATCCGCATCAAGATGCCGCTGGACGGCGAGACCACCATCGCCGATCTCGTCCAGGGCGAAGTAACCCGGACCAACGACACGCTGGACGATTTCATCATCCTGCGGTCCGACGGCAGCCCCACCTACATGCTGGCCGTCGTGGTGGACGACCAAGACATGGGCGTCACCCACGCGATCCGCGGCGACGACCACCTGAACAACGCCTTCCGCCAGCACCACCTGTTCGCCGCCTGCGGCTGGGAAACGCCCGTATTCGCGCATATCCCGCTGATTCACGGTGCCGACGGTGCGAAACTCTCCAAGCGTCACGGGGCGCTGGGCGTGGAGGCCTACGAGGAGATGGGATTCCTGCCCGAGGCCGTCTGCAACTATCTGCTCCGCCTCGGCTGGTCCCATGGCGACGACGAGATCATTTCGCGCGACCAGGCCATCGAATGGTTCGACCTCGCTAATGTCGGCCGTTCGCCCGCGCGCTTCGACATGGACAAGCTCTCGAATCTCAACGCGCACTATCTAAAGGACGCCGCCCCCCTCCGGCTCGCAGCCATTATCCTGGCCGATGCCGAAGCCGCCGGCACAACAGTTTCGCCGGCCGCCGAGGAGCGGCTCGTCGCCGGAATGCCAGGCCTCGTGTCACGCGCAAAAAACACGCACGAACTATATGATTTATCGAAATTTTATCTTTCGGACACTCCCATCACCATGAACAACAAGGCGCGCGACGCACTCGACGGAGACGGCGCGCACGAGGTCCTCTCGGCACTTGCCGAACGGCTCGGCGAGGCTACATCCTGGAATGAGGACGCACTCGACGGGATAGCCCGGGAATTCGCGGAATCTCGGGACATGAAGCTCGGCAAGGTCGCCCAGCCCCTGCGGGCCGCGCTCACCGGCAGCAACGTGTCGCCGAGCATCTTCGAGGTCATGGCGGTTCTCGGGCGGGACGAAACCCTTGCGCGGCTTGAAAACGCGCGAAATTAGGGTTCACCACCCGAACGGCTTTGCTCTGGGACATTGCCGAACCGGCTTTCGCCGACTAGAGTGCGGCGCAACATAAATCGGGACCGCCGGACATGCCCCGGAACTGCATGTCACGCGCGATACTTGGGTGGAGAGTTACATGAGTGAAGCGAAAGTCGTGGATACCGCGACCCTGACCGTCGGCGACAAGACCATCGAACTGCCAATACTGGAAGGCACGGAAGGTCCGCGCGTCGTCGACGTCCGCAGGCTTTACGCGGAAACGGACATGTTCACCTACGACCCGTCCTACACCTCGACGGCGAGCTGCGATTCCGAGCTGACCTACATCGACGGCGACGTCGGCATCCTGCGCCACGGCGGCTACTCCATCGAGTCGCTATGCGAGAACAGCTCCTTCCTCGAGGTCTGCTACCTGCTCCTGCACAAGGAACTGCCCAACAAGGCGGAGCTGACCGACTTCGAGACGACGATCACCAACCACACTATGATCCACGAGCAGCTGCGCAACCTGTACAGCGGGTTCCGGCGCGACGCCCACCCGATGGCGCTGCTGATCGGCGTCGTCGGCGCGATGTCGGCCTTCTATCACGACTCCACGGACATCAACGATCCGCAGCAGCGCCTGATCGCGTCGCACCGGCTGATCGCCAAAATGCCGACGATCGCCGCCTGGGCCTACAAGTACACGGTCGGTCAGCCCTTCGTGTATCCGAACAACGAGATGAGCTACGCCGAGAACTTCCTGCACATGACCTTCTCGGTGCCAGCCGAGGAGTACAAGCCGAGCCCGGCAATCGTGAACGCCATGGACAAGATCTTTATCCTCCATGCCGACCACGAGCAGAACGCCTCGACCTCGACGGTCCGCCTCGCCGGCTCGTCGGGCGCCAACCCCTTCGCCTGCATCGCCTCGGGCATCGCGACCCTGTGGGGTCCGGCGCATGGCGGCGCCAACCAGGCGGTGCTGGAGATGCTTGCACAGATCGGCGACAAGAAGAACATCCCGGAGTTCCTCGAACGCGCCAAGGACAAGGACGACCCGTTCCGTCTGATGGGCTTCGGCCACCGGGTCTACAAGAACTACGACCCGCGCGCGGGCGTGCTCAAGGCCTCTGCCGACGAGGTGCTCGAGGAAGTGGGCGCAGCGGGTGATCCGCTCTTGGAACTGGCCCAGGAGCTCGAGCGCATCGCGCTGGAAGACGAGTATTTCGTCGAGCGCAAGCTGTTCCCGAACGTCGATTTCTACTCGGGTATCATCTTCAAGGCGATCGGCTTCCCGACCAGCATGTTCACCGTGCTCTTCGCGCTGGCGCGCACCGTGGGCTGGATCGCCCAGTGGAAGGAGATGATCGAGGACCCGGGCCAGCGCATCGGCCGCCCGCGTCAGCTCTTCACGGGCCCGACCGCGCGCGATTACACGCCGATCGACAAGCGCTAGGGAAATTCCGGAATCCAGCGATGTGGCAGCCCTCGTTCGAGGGCCGTCCGAATTTCTAGCCCTCGTGGTCGAAGGCCGATCCGTCCTTGTGCACGAAGTGTGGCTTGCCGTCGCGCACGGCGTTCGCCATGTCGATATCCGGATAAGTGACATCTTCGGAATGCGGCCGGTTGCCCACTTCAAGGGC
>JAYPRP010000029.1:0-24519 GCA_038132575.1 Rhodospirillaceae bacterium | reverse complement strand
GGCCAGAACATCCGCGTCGGATCGGTTGGCAAGGGTGTGGCCATTCGGGTTGCCCGCCGGGAAACCGGCGACCATGCCGGCCGCAAGCACTGTCTCGCCCTCGTCGGTAATTAGGGTCGCCTCACCTTCGAGGATATAGACGAACTCGTCCTGCTCGGAATGCCAGTGCCGCGCAGACGACTGGCCGCCGGGTTCGATACGGACGATGTTGACCCCGTAGGCGGACAACCCCAGCACCGGCGACAGCCGGCGGCGATGGCGGCCCGCGACCAGCGCGTCATGCGGTTTCGGATAGGGCGAACCGGATTCCTCGGGCAGGCTCTTCGGATCGACAACAAGCTCATCGGCGGGGCGCTTCGCGTCGCTCATAGCCTCAGCCCTGCTCGATTAGTTCGATCTTGTACCCGTCGGGGTCCTCGATGAAGGCGATCACAGTCGTACCGTGTTTCATAGGCCCCGGCGGCCGGGGAATGCTGACCCCTTCCTTCTCCAGCGCCGCGCAGGTCGTATAGATATCTGGCACGCCGACCGCCAGGTGGCCGAAGCCAGACCCATGGGAATACGGCTCCTCCCGGTCCCAGTTGTAGGTGAGCTCGATCACCGCCTCGCTGCTCTCGTCGCCATACCCGATGAAGGTATTGGTAAAGCGCCCGCCTTCGAAGTCCTTCTGGCGCAACACCTTCATACCGAGGTGGCGGGTGTAGAAATCGATGGATTTGTCCTGGTCCTTCACCCGGATCATCGTGTGAAGCAGTCGATACGCGTCGGTCCCGGCCATGTTGCCGCCCTCCTGTCCTGACACACCCTTGGTTGGTTTTTTTTAGCCTTTGCGCCCGGCCGCGACAATGTCGAGCACGGCGCGGGCCGCGCGTTCGCTCGGGCGTTCACCGCCCGGCTCGAGTTCGCGCGCGATGCGCCGGGCTTCCGCGCCGAGCCCGACGCGCCGCTCGGGGTCATCCAGTAACCCGCTCAGCGCACCCGCGATCATTTCGGGCCGGCATCGCGGCTGCAGGAACTCGGGCAGCACCTCCCGGTCGGCGACGATGTTGACGATCGAGGCATACCGCACCTTGATCATCCGCCGCGCGATTTCGCCGGTCAGCCAGGGAACGCGGTACATCACGACCGTCGGGACGCCCGCCCACGCAAGCTCCAGGGTCACCGTACCGGACGTGGCCAGCGCCAGGTCTGCCGCCGCGAAGGCGTCGTAACGCTCCGCGGCGCCATCGACGACCGTGACGCGCCAGGGCCAGTCCGAAACCAGTTCCGTGATCGCGTCGCGCACGTTCGCGGCCGCGGGAATCACGATCTCGACACCCGAGTGCGACGGCATCACCCGGTCGAGCGTCTCGCGCGCAACGGGTGCAAGCCGGCCGACCTCGCCCCGCCGGCTCCCCGGCAACACGCAAAGCACCGTCGCACCGGGGGCAATGTCGTGACGCGCGCGAAACGCCGCGCCATCGCCCGCATCCACGTCACCCTCCGCAACAGGGTGCCCGACAAAACTGCTCGCCAACCCCGCCGCGTCGAACAGCGGCGGCTCGAAGGGAAACAGGGCGAGCAGGTGATCGAAGTGGCGGCGAAACTTGCGCACGCGCCCGGCCCGCCAGGCCCAGATCGTCGGCGCGACATAGTGCACCCGCGGACAGTCGCGGCTGCGCAGGCGGCGGATGACGCCGAAGACAAAGCCGGGAGAATCTATGGTCACGATGATGTCTGGTTGCCGTTCGGCGATATCGACGGCGACCTGCCGCATGCGCCGCAGGAGACGCGGCACGCTGGGCAGCACCTCGAACAGGCCCATGATCGCAAGCTCGCCATAGGGAAACAGGCTCCGAAGCCCCGCGGCCTCCATTTCCGGCCCACCCACGCCCGAAACCCGCAGGCCCGGTCCCGCGGTGCGAGAAAGCGCCTCGATCAGCCGACCGCCGATCACATCGCCTGACGGTTCGCCGGCGATCACGTAAACATGCGGGCCCGCGGTCGCCCCGTCCGTTGCCGCGTCGGCGCTCATCCGCCGTCCGACGGGTAATCTTCGGGACGAATGCCGACGACGAAGAGGCCCGCAGCGTCGGCGGCGGCGGCCAGCGCCGGCCGGTCGATCACCAGCGTGTTTCCGGAGGCGACGGCAATCCCCACAAGCCCCGCCTCGACGGCGCCCGAGACCGTGTCCGGCCCGATGGTGGGCATGTCGGCACGGATTTCCTGCCCGGGCTTCGGGAGCTTCACGAGAACACCGCCGCGCCCCTCACGCCGCAGCACACCACATCGCGCAAGCAGGCCACCCGTGCCCTCGGCAGCTTCGATCCCCAGTACGATCCCCTGCTGCACCACCACGGCCTGGCCGATGTCCAGCGGGCCGGTCTGCGCGAGCACCCGGACGCCATGGGCGATATCCTCAAGCGCATCGGGGTCCGGCGCATGTTGCCCGAACGTGCCGTCCGGCGCGCGCAGATCGCCGAGTACGGTATCGGCGCCCACCACGCGAAAGCCTTCTTCCTCCTCGAGCGTCCGCACGATGGCGCCGAGCAACCCGTCATCGCCCTTGTTCAGGAGGCCGCGCGCAAGAAACTTCGCTGCGCGACGGTCGGGACGCAATTCCTTGAGGGTGGGCCGGCGCACCGGCCCCGCCATGACAATCTCCTCGACCGCCGCATCCCGCAGCCGTCCCAGTGCATCGTCGGCGGCGCCGAGCCGGACCCATGCATGTGGCACGTCGCCGATCACGTCCGGATCGGCCTGCCCCTCGAACGCGATCACGAAGACATCGCGGCCGCTCGCCCGGCAGGCCTCGATCAAATGTCCCGGCAAGGGCCCGCCGCCGGCGAGAATCCCGAGCTTAGGCGCCATTCGAGGATTTGGGCTGGAGGACCGCGCGCGAGGATTCCTCGCGCACGAATTCGATGATCTCCATCACCCCCTCATTGTCGGCATACAGCTCGACGACGTCGTCCACGCGCTCCTGCATCGTGCCTTCCTGTGCGAACAGCAGCCGGTAGGCCGTGCGCAGATGCTGGATGTCGTCGCGCGAAAAGTCCCGCCGCTGCAGGCCGACAAGGTTGAGCCCACGCAGACGCGCGCGCTCGCCCATCGCAGAACCATAAGGGATCAGGTCATGCTCGACGCCGGACATTCCGCCGACCATGGCGTGCGCGCCGATCCGAACGAACTGATGGATCGCCGCCAGGCCGCCGATGATTGCGAAGTCCCCGACATGGACATGGCCGGCCAGGGTCGCATTGTTGGCCAGGATGACGTTGTTCCCGACGCGGCAGTCATGGGCGACATGGGCACCCACCATAAACAGGCAGTCGTCGCCGACGCTCGTGATCAGGCCGCCGCCCGAGGTGCCCGGATTCATGGTCACATGCTCGCGGATGCGGTTGCGCGCACCGATCGTCAACTCGGAATCCTCGCCCGAGAACTTGAGATCCTGCGGCGGCAATCCGATCGACGCGAACGGGTAGATTTCGGTCTCGGCACCGATGCTGGTGCGCCCGCCGACGACAACATGGCTGTGGAGCTGGACGCCGTCGTCCAGCATAACCTCGCGGCCGACAATGCAGTAAGGGCCGATTACGACATCGGCCCCGATTTTCGCCCCGTCTTCAACGACCGCCGTGGGATGGATACCGCTCATCTAGGCATCCATGATCATCGCGGAATAGGTCGCCTGGGCCACCACCGTGTCGCCGACCCTGCCCTCGCCATCGAACTTCCAGACATTGCCGCGATTACGCTGGATCGAGACGTAGAGTTTCAGCTGATCACCCGGGACGACAGGCTTGCGGAAACGGGCGTTGTCGATGGTCATGAAGTAGACCAGCTTGCCAAGCGCCTCCTCTCCGAGGGTTTCGACGACTAGTACGGCGGCTGTCTGAGCCATCGCCTCGATAATGAGCACACCCGGCATGACCGGCCGCGCCGGAAAATGCCCGAGGAAGAACGGTTCATTGATCGTGACATTCTTGATACCGGTCGCGCTCTGACGCACGACGATATCCTCCACCCGATCGATCATTAGGAATGGCTGGCGATGGGGAATCATCTCCATCACCTCGAGGATATCTACGGTCTCGCGTGCGTTGGTGTTCGTTTGGGAGTGATCGAGCTTCGTATCCATAGTCGCTGTCCGGGCGAATCCGTCCTGTGTCTAGCGGCCGCGATCCTTGGTGATCTTGGCCAGAACCGCCATCTGGCGAAAATATTCCTTGGCCTGGATGGCCGGGTTACCCGCCAGTTTTGCGCCGGGCTCGGAGTCGCGCATTAGTCCGCTGCGCGCCGCAAGCTGGGTTCCGGGCGCAACCGTGATGTGTCCCGCGACTCCTGATTGCGCAGCCAGCACCACAAAATCCTCAAGCGTTGCGCTGCCGGCGACACCGGCTTGCGCAATCACTACACAGCCCGTGCCGAGGCGGACGTTGTGCCCGATCTGCACCAGATTATCAATCTTGCAGCCGTCGCCGATGACCGTATCCGGGCCCGCGCCCCGGTCGATGGTGGCATTTGCTCCGATCTCGACGCCGTCACCGACGATCACCCGTCCGAGTTGGGGCACGTCGAGATGCCCTTCCGCGGACATGTCGAAGCCGAAACCGCGCGTGCCGATGCGCACGCCAGGGTGTAACTGGCATTGCGCCCCGACATCACAGTGCGAAAGGCTGGACCCGGTACCGATCACCGTACCAGCGCCCACCGTCACGCCACGTCCCACAATGGCGCCCGCCTCGATCACCACACCGGCGCCCAGGCGCACGTCGCGTTCCACAACCGCGTTCGCACCGATGGTGACATCCGGGCCGAATTCCGCCGAATCCTCCACGGAAGCGTCGGGGTGCACACCGCCGCCGCCCGGGTCAGCCGGATAGAAGGCATGGGCAATCCGGGCATAGCCGCGATAGGGCGTATCGCTCAGGAGCAGTGCCATGCCGGCCGGCGCGCGCTCGGCTAGTGCCGGCGAGACGATACATGCCGCGGCCTTGGACACTTCGAACGCGGATACATACTTCCGGTTGTCCAGAAAGCTGACATGCCCGGCACCGGCGACGTCGAGCGGCGCAACGTCCTCTATCATGAGGTCCGGGTTTGCACCGTCGGCGAGGCTGGCGCCCGCAATCTCCGCGAGCGCGGACAGCGCAAACGGCCCCTTGTTCAAGAAAAAGCGTGGATCCGCCATCGTCCCGGCTTACTTGGGCGCGGTCTTGCCCGGTTGCTCCTGCTGAAGCGACATCTCGATCTCCGAGAGCCGTTCGTTGAGGGGTTTCATTGCTTCGTCGCTGATGTCGAACGAGTCGAACGCCACCACGATCTGCGAACGCGGCAGGACCAGGTTCACGCCGATTTCCTCGGCGAGCTTGCCGACCTCGTCGAAAAGAACGAGCTGGATACGCTGCATGGTCTGTGCCATTCCACGGTCGAGGGTCTGGCGAAGTGACCGTGCGCGCTGCTGCAACGTGGCCGCCCGTTCCTGCAGCGACTGGCGGCGCTCGGAGTAAACCTCCGGCGTCAGGATCGCGCGTTGCTGTTGCAATTGCTGCTCTTCCGAGCGCATCGCTTCCTCTTCCTTCGCAATCTGTTCCTGGAGATTGCCGGCAATCTCGTCAATCTGGCTCCGCGCAGACTTCACGGCGAGCGATTCTCGCATCACCTTATCGACATCGATGATGGCGATCGAGGGGACGGGAGGTTTCTCGACATCCTGGGCTATCGCCGGCGCGGACAGGAGAACCGTCGCCACGGCCGTCACGGCCAAAAGGAGCCAGTGCATACGCATGAATGTTCCTCCGTTAGAACCGGGTTCCGAAAGTGAAGCTGAAGAACTCGGTCCTGTCATAATCTTCCTTCAGAAAGGCTCGCGACAGGTTCACGCGAACCGGTCCCACCGGCGAGCCCCAGTTAAGGCCGATACCGAGGGATGCCCGCACGCTTGAATCGTCTGCGATGTCCGGGAACGGATCATCGGCACCCCACGCGCTGCCCATGTCGCTGAAGACCGCGCCCTTAATGTCGAACTCGTCCGGCAGCCCAAGCGGGAACCCGAGCTCCGCGGAACCTCTGAAGTACTGCTTGCCGCCGATCGCATCGCTGGTGCGCAGATCGCGCGGCCCGACGCCGCCGCTGCGAAAACCACGCAGACTGCTGCCGCCGAGGAAAAACCGCTCGGCAATTCGCGGCTCATCGTCTTCGAGCGACGTAAGCACCCCGGCCTCGCCGCCAACTCTGCCGATGAAGGAGGTGCCGAACAACGGCGTGTAGAAGTTCGCGCCGACCTCGTTGCGAATAAACTTCTCCGATCCGCCGAAGCCGGCAAGGTTAATGCTGTAGGACAGGGAATAACCGTCGGTCGGATCGAAGCGGCTGTCGAGCGCGTCGTAGAAGAAATCGTTCTCGATCGAAGAGGTGGTGAACGTTCCATCCTGCGCCTTGACGACATCGGAGGCGTCGGTCTCGATATCGTCAATGCTGTCGCGCTTGAACCGGTAGCGCGCGGTGTGCCGGAGACGCTCGGTGAGTTGATAGCCCGCGCGCAGGCCGAAGCCCACCTCGTCCTGTTCGAACGAACTGCGGTCGCTGAAGTCTGTCTTGCGAATGAACAGATCGAAGCCGGCCGCGATATCCCTGTCGAGGAGATAGGGCTCGGTGAAACTGAGATCAATCTGCTGCTGTTTCGCGGCGAGGGTCGTGCCCACTCTCAGGTTCTGGCCACGCCCGAGGAGATTCCGCTCGCGCAGCGACAGATCGGTCAGGACGCCGGCCGAAGACGAGAAGCCCGCACCGATAGACAACTCACCGGTGGATTGCTCCTCAACTTCGACGCTGACGATGGTCCGGTCGTTTGCGCTGCCCGGAGTATTATTAATGTCCACGCGCGAGAAGAAGCCGAGATTTTGCAACCGCTGGCGGGTCCGGCGCAGCTTGGCCGTGTTGAAGGCATCGCCCTCAACGATCTTAAACTCGCGGCGAATGACCTCGTCCAGCGTTCGAACGTTGCCGGCGATGTCGATACGCTCCACGAAGACCCGCGGTCCCTCGCGAACCTCGAAGGTCACGTCGATGGTTCGCGCCTCACGGTCCCGGTTCACGCGCGGACGGACATCGACAAACGCGAAACCGCGCTCACCGAGCGAATCCGTGATCGACTGGACCGTCTCCTCGACCTCGTCGGCGTCGTAGGTATCGCCCGGGTCGGCAGCGATTAGGTCACCCAGTTCCGCGCCTTCAACGCCACGGAGTTGGCTGCGCACCTCCAGCGTGCCGAAATCGTATTGCGGCCCTTCGTCGAGCGTGAAGGTGACGATGAAATCGTCGCGATCCTCCGTCAGTTCCGCGATCGCCGACACAACCCGGAAGTCGGCATATCCTTCCGAAAGATAGAACCGCCGCAGCAACTCCCGATCGAAGGACAGGCGGTCCGGGTCATAGGTGTCGTTGCTCGACAGGAAATTATAGAAGGCGGTCTCCGTGGTCTGGATCGTCTCGCGGAGATCACCGTCGGAGAATTTCGTGTTGCCGATGAAGTTGATGGCGCGAATGCCCGTCTTGCCGCCCTCATCGATCTCGAACACAAGATCGACCCGGTTCTCCGGCGACTGGATGACCTTGGGATCGACCGTGGCGGCGAACCGGCCCGAGCGCCGATAGATATCCAGCAACCGCTGGACGTCACTCTGAACTTTGGTGCGCGTGTAAACAACCCGTGGCCGCAGGGACACTTCCGCGAGCAGTCCTTCATCGTCGATCTTGCGATTGCCCTCGAACGCGATGCGATTGATGATCGGATTCTCAACAACCTGGACGATCAGCGCATCGCCCTCCCGCCGCAGTGTGACGTCGGCGAACAGCCCGGTGTTGAACAGGCTTTTCAGGGAATCGTCGACCTTGGCCGGGTCGTAGCGCTCACCCGGCTTGATCTGCATATACGCGTTGACCGTCGAGGGATCGATGCGCCGCGTACCGACGACGCGAATCTCTTCCACCACGGGTGCGGGAAGCGACTGCGCGGCGGCCGGCTTCTGCAGCGCAAATGCGGCGAGAACGCCGCCCGCCAGAGCGGCCGCGACGAGAGTCTTGCAGGTACGGAACAACACGCGCTCGTCCCAGTCCTTTCGGTCACCCATTTCTTCTTTTTTCGCCAACCCCTTAGGCTCAGGTGAACGACGCCACTATACGCTGTACGGCAGGAAGTCGGGCAATATCGTTGAACGTGGCGAATAGCATGAGGCCAAGGACGAAAACCAGCCCGATTTTCAGACCGATGTCCTGTGCCAAGCGGCCCGGAGCTCGGCGAAACAACGCCTCATACGCGTAGAACATGAGGTGACCGCCGTCGAGCAACGGAATCGGGAGCAGGTTGATGAGACCGAGATTAATCGAAAGGAACGCGGCGAAGATCACCAGCGTCGAGATTCCGGCGTCAGCAGCACTGTCGGACATCTGTGCGATTCGCACGGGTCCGCCCAGTTCCTTGGCACTACGCTCGCCGCCGAACATCTGCCCGATCGCGGTGACGGTGACCGAAACCAGGCGCACGGTCTCCCGCACACCCTGCCAGGCCGCGGCGGGTACGCTGTGGCGTTCGAACGCGCGCTCGAGACCGCGCACACCGAGGACTCCAATACGCGCCTCGTCACCGAGCCCGTCCGGCAGGACGCGCACCTGCGGCGTAGCGACCAGGTCCAACTCGTATCCGTCGCGATCGACCATGATGTCGACGGGAATACCGGGGTGCAGCCGGATGAGTTGCTGCACCTCCTCGAAACGGGCGATCGAACGCCCCGCCACCTCGAGGAACTCGTCACCCGACTGGAGACCCGCGGTCTCCGCAGCCGATCCGGGGATCACCTCCGAGACCTTAGCCGGCGTGAACGGCTGGCCCGCGGTGGCAAACAGGATCGTGAAGATCGCGATCGCGAAGATGATGTTGGCAAGCGGGCCGGCGACGACAATCGCGGTCCTCTGAGGCAATTTTTTGAAATGGAACGCAACCGCGCGTTCCGCCGCGGTCATCTCCGCTCCGTCGTCGTCCGGGCCGAGATCGCTCTGGCCGAACATCTTCACGTACCCGCCGAACGGGATGAGGCTGAACTTCCAGCGCGTGCCGGCGCGATCGGTATATCCGAACAGCTCGCGCCCGAAGCCGACGGAGAACACCTCAACGCGCACGCCAGCGCGTCGCGCAAACCAGTAGTGGCCGAACTCGTGCACGAACACGAGCGGCGTCAGAACCACGAGGAACCAGAATATCGTTTCGACCAGACCGCCCATGCGGCACCATTCCTTTTCAGTTGCCCGCCAGCAGCCTGAACGGCAATGCTTGAAGTGGCGTTAAGAAACAGATTTTACAATGTTTTTAGCGATTTCGCGGCTTTCACGATCGAGCGACCGGAAATCCTCCAGCGAGGCGATCTCAAAACCCTCCACATGATCCAAGACCCGGGCGACGGTCTCGGCGATATCAAGGAACCCGATCCGCGTATTGAGGAAGCTCTCGACCGCGATCTCGTTCGCGGCGTTGAGGATCACGGTCGTCCCCCTGCCCGCCATGAGTGCGGCGCGCGCGAGCGGGATGGCGGGGAAACGCTCATCATCCGGCGCTGAGAACTCCAGCGACCCGACCGCCGCCAGGTCCAGGCGCGTGACCGCGCTCTCCATGCGTGCCGGCCAGGCGAGCGCATGGGCGATGGGAACTCGCATGTCCGGCGGCCCCAGCTGCGCCAGCACCGAGCCGTCTACATAAGCCACCATCGAATGGACCACAGATTGCGGGTGAACGAGCACCTCAATCTCTTCCGGCGCGACGGGGAAGAGATAGGCGGCCTCGATCAGTTCCAGCCCCTTGTTCATCATTGTCGCCGAATCGACGGAGATCTTTCGGCCCATATCCCAGTTCGGATGCGTGACCGCCTCGTCCGGCGTCGCGGCAGCCATGCGCGCGCGCGACCAGGTGCGGAACGGCCCGCCAGATGCCGTCAGGATCAGCTTCTCCACGTCGCCCGCATTCTCGTTCTCGAAAACCTGGAAGATCGCGTTGTGCTCGGAATCGAGCGGCAGCAGGCGCGCGCCCGATTTCTCGATCGCCGCCAGTACCAGATCGCCGGCACAGACCAGGCTCTCCTTGTTCGCGAGCGCCACGAGCGATCCCTGTCCCACCGCCGCGAGCGTCGAATCGAGGCCGGCGGCGCCAACGATCCCCGCGACGATGAGGTCCGCGTTCACGCCCGCGGCATCGGTGAGCGCGTCGTGTCCGCCGGCGGCCTCCGTACCGGTCCCGGCGAGCGCATCGCAAAGCGCGGGATAGGCGTCCGGGTCCGCGACCACCGCGAGCTCCGCGTCGAATTCACGCGCCAACGCCGCAAGCGCCTCCGCGTTGCGGTGCGCCGTGACGGCCACAACGTCGAAGCGGTCGCGGTTGCGCCGGATGAGGTCCGCCGTGCTGTTGCCGATGGACCCGGTCGCGCCGAGGATCGAGATACGGCGCGCGCGCGACGGCTCCTTGATTTCGCTCAGCGCCATGCCGCGAACTCCGTTCCAAACAGCAGGACGATCGCGGCCAGCACGGGTGCCGCGAATAGAAGCCCGTCGATCCGGTCGAGGACACCGCCATGCCCGGGAATAAGCGTACCGGACTCCTTCACACCGAACCGCCGCTTGAGCCAGGATTCGAAGAGATCACCGGTCTGGGTCGCACCACTGAGCAACGCCGCGATCGCCAGGGCCGGCTCGGCCGCGACGCCGACGGCACGCGCGAGAACCGCTACCGTCGCCAGCGAAAACAGCATGGCGCCCACGGCGCCGGCCCATGTCTTGTTCGGGCTGACAAGCGGCGCCAGGCGTGGCCCACCTATCAGCCGGCCCGCGGCATAGCCGCCGATATCGGACATCCACACAATAACGAACAAGAAGACGATCAGGTCGAGGCCGGTCTCCGGCTGCGCGCGCAGGAACAGCATGGCGATCACGGCCAGGCCGAGATGCAGATGGGCCGTCAGCGCCCAGCTCCGTTCCCCCCATGGCGCGGCGAATGTTCCGGCCGTGAGCACAAGCCCGACGATCAGCGCGATCATCCCCGCCGCGGGGCTCGCCACCTCCCCCACGACCAGCACGAACAGCGGCACCATGATCGACAGCATCCGCAGGCCCACCGTTTCCGAAACCGTGATTGCGCGCCATTCCGCGCCCGCTGCGAACGCGACCACCGCGAGCATCGCCGCGAACCAGGGTGCGCCCAGCCAGACGCAAACGAGCACGACGGGCACCAGCACAAGGGCCGAGAGGACCCGCAGCAGGAGGTTTCTGGTGCCGCGCGCGGACGCCTGGGTGTCGCTGTTCAAGGTTCGCTAGCCGGCGAGCACGCCGAACCGGCGCTCACGCCGGTTGTACTCGTCGATGCAATGCTCGAGTTGCGCGCGCCCGAACTCCGGCCAGAGGACATCCACGAACACCAGCTCGGTATAGGCGCACTGCCAGAGCAGGAAGTTGCTGATCCGCTGCTCGTTGCTGGTACGGATCAGAAGGTCCGGGTCGGGCAGGTCGTGGGTCCACAGGTGTCGACCGATCATGTCCTCGTCGATGGCGGCGGGGTCGAGCGTTCCGTCCGCGGCCTGGCGCGCGAGCGTTCGGGTAGCAACGGTGATGTCCTGGCGTCCGCCGTAACTCAGCGCCGCGGTCAGGTTCAGCCCGGTGTTCTCCGCGGTCATCTCCTCCGCGCCCTCGATCAGGGACACGATGTCCGGCGCGAAGCGCTCCCGATCGCCGATCACGCGGATGCGGATATTGCGCCGGCGCAGGTTCGCCGTCTCGCTTTGTAGATAGCGGCGCAGCAGGCCCATGAGATCGCCAACCTCGCCGTCGGGCCGGTTCCAATTCTCCGAACTGAACCCGAATAGCGTGAGATACCCGACCCCCAGCGCCTCGGCCGCCTCCAGCGTCCGCTTGACCGCCTCGGCGCCCTTGCTGTGCCCGGCCGAGCGCGGCAGGCCGCGCGCGCGCGCCCAGCGTCCGTTGCCGTCCATGATGACGGCGATATGCGCGGGCACTTTGGCCTGCTGGTCTGCGTCGCCGGCCATAACGGGATCAGACCTGCATGATCTCCTGCTCCTTGGCCTCGAGCAGTTCGTCGATGTTGGAGATGTGGCCGTCGGTCATTTGCTGGATGTCGTCACCGCGCGCGCGATGTTCGTCCTGGGAGATCTCGCCGTCCTTCTCGAGTTTCTTCAGCCCGTCCATGCCGTCCCGGCGCACGTTGCGGACCGCGACCCGCGCCTGTTCGGCATACTTGGCCGCGACCTTGGTCATCTCCTCGCGCCGCTCCTCGCTCAGCTCGGGGATCGGCACGCGGATCAGGTTGCCTTCCGTCTGCGGGTTGAGCCCCAGCTCGGAATCGATGATCGCCTTCTCGACGGCCTTGATGTTGCCGTTGTCCCAGACCTGGACGGTCAGGAGGCGCGGTTCGGGCACACTCACCGAGGCCACCTGGTTCATCGGCATGGCCGCGCCATAGGCGTCCACCTGGATGTTGTCCAACAGCGAGGTCGAGGCACGGCCCGTGCGCAGGCCCGCAAACTCGCGCTTCAGCGCCTCGATCGCGCCGTCCATCCGGCGCTTGAGGTCATTCTCGTCAGCCGACACCTATTTCTCCCCTCTGACAATCGTGAAGCGTCCCGATCCGTTGAGGACCCGGTTCACCTCCCCGGCATTCTGGATCGAAAACACCAGAATCGGAATATCGTTCTCGCGACACAGCGAGATCGCCGCCGTGTCCATGACCTTGAGGTCGCGCTGCAGCACGTCGAAATGGGTCAGGCTGTCGAACCGTTCCGCGTCCGGCTCCTTCTCGGGATCCGCCGAATAGACCCCGTCGACCTTGGTCCCCTTGAGCAGGCAGTCGCAATCCATCTCGGATGCGCGCAGAGCCGCCGCCGTGTCCGTCGTGAAGTAGGGATTTCCCGTTCCGGCGGCGAAGATAACCACCCGGCCCTTTTCCATGTGCCGCACGGCGCGGCGCCGGATATAGGGCTCGCACACGGTGGACATGGGAATGGCGGACAGCACGCGGTTGGGAACGTCGAGCTCCTCGAGGGCGCTCTGCAGCGCCAGCGCATTCATAACGGTGGCGAGCATGCCCATATAGTCGGCGCTCGCCCGCTCCATGCCCTGGGCCGCGACCGAGACACCGCGAAAGATGTTCCCGCCGCCCACGACCAGGCAAATCTCGGTGCCCGTACGCTGGACCTCGGCGATGTCGGCCGCGACGCGACCGACCATTTTCGGGTCGAGGCCGAACTCGCCGTCGCCCATCAAGACTTCGCCCGAAACCTTAAGGAGAACGCGCTTGAACTCGGATGTGCCTGCCATCGGATTACCGTTCCGTTCGGCCGGGCCGCGGGCCTAGTTGGCGAGCTTCGCCACCTCGTCCGCGAAATCCTCTTCCCGGCGCTCGATTCCCTCGCCCAGCGTGAAGCGCACGAAACCGGCGAGCGTGACCGGCGCACCGACCTCCTTCGCCGCGGCTTCCACGACCTTCGAGATCTTTGTTTCACCGTCGATCACGTAGGTCTGCTCGCTGAACACGACCTCTTCGTAGAACTTGCGCAGGCGGCCTTCCACCATTTTCTCGACGATTTCCTCGGGCTTGCCCGACGCGCGTGCCTGTTCCGACAGAACCTCGCGCTCGCGGTCGAGCGCGCTCGCATCGACGGATGCAATGTCGAGGAACTGCGGCTGGGCCGCGGCGACATGCATCGCGAGCTGCCGGCCGAGTTCGTCGAGCTTCGCCGCGTCGCCGGTGGATTCGAGCGCCACCAGCACGCCGATCTTGCCGAGGCCCGGCGCGACCTGGTTGTGGACATAGCCAGACACGACACCGTTTTCGACCGAAAGGCCCGTCGAGCGGCGGAACCCGATGTTCTCGCCGATGGTCGCGACCAGGTCCACGACGCTTTCCTCGACCGACACACCGCCATCGACGGACGCGGCCTTGAGCCCCGCCTCGTCGTCGCCGTGCGTGAGCGCGAGCGCCGTCACCTTGGAGACGAAGTTCTGGAAGATCTCGTTGCGCGCAACGAAGTCGGTCTCGGCATTCACCTCGACCAGCGCGCCCGTCGTGCTATCGACCGCCATGCCCACGAGGCCCTCGGCCGCGGCGCGACCGGCCTTCTTTTCGGCCGCCGACAGCCCCTTCTTGCGCAGCCAGTCGACCGCCGCCTCCAGGTCGCCATCGTTCTCGGTCAGTGCGGTTTTGCAATCCATCATGCCCGCGCCGGACTTCTCGCGCAGTTCCTTGACGGCAGCCGCCGTGATCTCAGCCATGCTGACTCTCCACTCGAATCTGGTTTTCTAACGTACTGATTAAAATGCGTTTTCGGCGCTACGCCGCGGGTGTCTCCGGCGCAGCTTCGGCAGCAGCCTCGGCCGGCGCTTCCGGCGCGGCTTCTTCTGCGGCTTCCGCGGGTGCCTCTGCGGGGGCTTCGGCAACTGCGGCTTCCACCGGCGGGGCCTCGGCCGCCCCGATGTCCACGCCCGCGGCCGCCATGTCCTGCTGCAGGCCGTCGATCACGGCGCCGGCGAAAAGGTCGCAGTAGAGCTGGATCGCCCGCATCGCGTCGTCATTGCCCGGGATCGGCATGTCGATGTCGGTCGGGTTGGAGTTGGAATCGACCACGCCGACGACCGGAATACCGAGCTTCTTGGCTTCCTTGATCGCGATGTCTTCCTTGTTGGTGTCGATCACCACGACCAGGTCGGGGCGTCCGCCCATCTCCTTGATGCCGCCGAGCGCCATCTCGAGCTTGTCGCGCCGGCGCGTCAGGTTCAGCTGTTCCTTTTTGGTCAGGCCGAGCGCCGCCTCGTCGGCAAGCTGCTCGTCGAGCTCGCGCAGGGTTTTGATCGACTGGGAAATCGTCGTCCAGTTGGTCAGCATCCCGCCCAGCCAGCGCTGGTTGACGTAGTACTGGCCGCATTTGCGCGCCGATTCCGCGACGATGTCGCTGGCCGCGCGCTTGGTGCCGACGAACAGCACGCGCCCGCCCTCCGACGCCACGCTGCGCGCCGCGTTCAGCGCCGCATAGAGCATCGGGACCGTCTGCTGCAGGTCGATGATGTGAATGCCGTTGCGCACGCCGAAGATGAACGGCTCCATCTTCGGATTCCAGCGCCGCGTGTTGTGACCGAAATGGACGCCAGCTTCCAACAGCTGGCGCATCGTGAATGTTGGGACCGCCATGGTCGCTCCTTTACCGGTTAGGCCTCCGCAGACTGCCGCCCCTGTCGGGGCACCGGATCGACGGGCGGGGATGTCTGTCCGCCTGCCGCAAATCTGCGTGTGGAATATGTCCCGCACCGCGCGGGATCGGCGGGGTGATACCCGCATCCCGCCCCGATGACAAGGGGTTATTCGGAAGAAACACCTAGGACTTCTTGTATTCGATCTCGAGCGCGATCAGGGGCGTCTCGGAAAGCACCGTCACATTGTGCTCGAAGCCGTCGCCGACCCCGTAGAAGGAGGCCACGCCCGTCTTCGAGGCCATGGCGGTCGGCGCATCCCCATCGCCGCACTCGATCTGCACCTCGCTATCGCCGAAGTGGTAGCCCACATAGTCGTGCTCGTGCTTGTGCCAGCCCGAACACTCGCCCTTCTCGATGCGGTGAAACGTGATCCGCGTCGTTTCGTTATCGACCAGCACCTCGTAGTGCCCGAGATTCTCCTCCGGCACCTCTTCGCGTGTTCTTTGCTCGAGTTTCCGGGACATGGCCGCGCTCCTCAGTATTTGTATTCGATCTCCAGTACCCGGATGTCGACATCGCCGACGTTGGTGGCGTTGTGCTCCACCGGCGCCTTGATCATCACGGCCTTGCCGGGAACGTAATCGACGTCGCGCTGGCTGCCGTCCGCGTGATCCATGTGCAGGCGCCCCTCAGACTGTTGGATCGTCAGATAGTCGAAATCATGCAGGTGCCAGCCGGTCTGCTGCCCTGGCTTGATGTGCCACTGGGTCACGCGGGTCTTTTCGTCATCGACCAGGATATCGAAATGGCCGACCTCGCGATCTGCCGCCTCGCTGGCGGTTTTTTCCAACAATTTCGTAGACATGCTACACCTCTGGTTGCCCTAATATGGTCCATATACCCCCGATCGCGGGATCGGAAAAGCCCGGTTATGTCGGTGTACCGTAGAAATCGATACGGAAGGTTACAAGCTTCGGAATCCGGACATAATGGTGCCGCTCGGGCAGGATGACCGATTCCGCCGGCGCCGCGATCTCCGGCTCCGCGCCCGTTTCTTCTCTTCTTCCACGAACACGAGCGTGCCGGAAAGCACGTGCGGCAATCCCAATCTACCGGCCGCGAGCGCATGTGAGGCTCTCAGGGCGTCCGGGACTGTGTCTTGCGTGAATTCGGGCGTTCCCCCCGAACGCTCAAGGCCCTCGGGTAACGTGCGCGGCACGATCAGATTTCCTGGACGTCGACGACCCCGGGAATGGCGCGCATCGCTCGGTTAAGCTCGGGCGTACACAGGTAACCGCCGTCGAGCCGCACGATCACGTCCTGGTCGCCGTCCGGAATGATCAGCCGGATGCGCCCGTTGGCGCGCTTTCCCTCGCCCGGGCGCGCCTCCCGGTCGATGAGCATCTTCAGCGAACCGATGGGTTCCGCGCCGTCGACCCAGATCTTGATCGCGACCGGCGCGCTCGCCGCCGCCGCCTCGAGCTCCCGCACGCTCTGGCCCGTCAGGCGAAGCTGCCCGTCCTCGATCCGCGCCGCGGTCTGGACGAGCACCGGCTTGCCGTTCTCGAGAATGTCCCGCGATGCCGCCAGAACCTCGGCGAACATGGTGACCTCGAAGGTCCCCGCCGCGTCGGAGAGCTGGACGAAGGCGTACTTGCTACCGCGCTGGGATGTCCGTTGCTGGAGCGCTATCACCGACCCCGCGAGAATCACATTGGCCGCCCCACCCTGGCGCTCGACCGTCTGTTCGAGCTCGGCGCTCCCGACCACGCCGAGCCGGTCGAGCAGGCTGCCATATTCGTCAAGCGGATGGGCAGACATGTAGAACCCGACGGCGTCCAGTTCGCGCTGAAGGCGATCCGCCTGGGACCAGTCGGCCCTGTCGGCGGGTTTCGGCTCAGGCATGGCGCCGGATTCCGCCTCGCTAAGCAGGCTAAATTGGCCGCTTTCGCGCTCGCGCTGGATGCTCTGGGCGTGCCCGAGAATCTGGTCGATGGCTTCAAAGGTCCGCGCCCGGTTGGCGTCGAGACTGTCGAACGCACCCGCCTGGACGAGCTGCTCGAGCTGGCGCCGGTTCAGCACATGGGCCTCGAGGCGGCTCGCGACTTCGTACGGAGACTTGAACGGACCATTCGCGTCGCGCTCGCCGACGAGGTCCGCCATAGCGGCCCGGCCCACTCCCTTGATCGCCGCCAGCGCATAGTGGATGCCACCGATGGGGCTTTCCGCGTCCGCCGTTTCGTCGGCGATCGAGGCGACCGTGAAGTCCACGCCCGACCGGTTCACGTCCGGCGGCAGCAGGTCGATGCGGTTCCGCGCGAGTTCCTGCTTGTAGATTGCCAGCTTGTCGGTGTTGCCCATGTCGAGGGTCATGGAGGCCGCGAAGAACTCGACCGGGTAGTTCGCCTTGAGATAGGCCGTCTGGTAGGCGATCAGCGCATAGGCCGCCGCATGGGCCTTGTTGAAGCCGTAGCCGGCGAACTTGGCGATCGTCTCGAATATCCGGGTCGAGGTCCGCTCGTCGACCCCGCGTTCCTTGGCGCCGGCGACGAACGTCTCCTGCTGGGCGTCCATCTCGGCCTTGATCTTCTTGCCCATGGCCCGGCGCAGCAGGTCGGCGCCGCCGAGCGTATAGCCCGCCAGCTCCTGGGCCATCTGCATCACCTGCTCTTGGTAGATCGGGATGCCGTAGGTTTCCTTTAGGCAGGCCTCCAGGTCGTCATGCAGGTAATCGACCTCCTCGTTGCCGTGCTTGCGCGAGATGTAGCTCGGGATGTTGTCCATCGGCCCCGGGCGGTAGAGCGCGACAACGGCGATGATGTCCTCGAACCGGTCCGGCCCCAGCTTGCGCAGGACGTCGCGCACGCCCGAGGATTCACACTGGAAAACCCCGGTCGTGTCACCCCGCGCCAGCATTTCGAAGGTTTTCTCGTCGTCGAGCGGCAGTGCCGCGAGATCGATCTCGATATCCCGATCGGCGAGGTATTCGACGGCCTTCTGCAGCACATCGAGGGTCTTGAGCCCCAAGAAGTCGAACTTCACGAGCCCCGCCGCCTCGACATACTTCATCGAGAACTGGGTCGTGAGCGTGGACGAACGCGGATCGCGGTAGAGGGGGATGATGTCCGACAGCGGCCGATCGCCGATGACGACGCCCGCCGCGTGGGTCGAGGAGTTGCGGTAGAGCCCCTCGAGCTTGAGCGCGACATCGAGCAGATGGGCGACCGCCTCGTCCTCGTCGCGCATGGCCTGCAGCTGCGGCTCGCTGTCGATCGCCTCCTGCAGCGTCATCGGGTTTGCCGGGTTGTTGGGGACCATTTTCGCGATCCGGTCCACCTGGCCGTAGGGCATCTCCAGCACGCGGCCCACGTCGCGGACCACGGCGCGCGCTTGCAGCTTGCCGAAGGTGATGATCTGCGCGACCCGGTCGTGGCCGAACTTCTGCTTAACGTAGTGGATCACCTCGTCCCGCCGCTCCTGACAGAAGTCGATGTCGAAGTCGGGCATGGACACGCGTTCCGGATTCAAAAACCGCTCGAAAAAGAGCCCGAAGCGCAACGGATCAAGATCAGTGATCGTCAGCGCCCAGGCGACCACCGATCCCGCGCCAGAACCGCGGCCCGGGCCGACGGCGACGCCGTTGATCTTTGACCATTTGATGAAGTCGGAAACGATCAGAAAGTAACCCGAATACCCCATATTAACAATAGTTTCGAGCTCGAACTTCAATCTATTTCTATAAGGAGTAGCAGAGGCTTCGCGGGCCGCTTCGTCCATCTCCTCGTTGTAGACATGGGCAACGAGCCGGGCCTCGAGCCCCTCCTCCGCGGCGCGGGTCAGTTCCTGTTCCTCTGAGCGCCCGCCCTCGGTCGGGAACGGCGGAAGCATCGGCGGCGCCTCGTTGGGCATGAACGCACAGCGCCGTGCCACGACCAACGTGTTCTCGATGGCCTCGGGCAGGTCCGCGAAGAGCGCCCGCATCTCCGCCGCCGACTTGAAGCGGTGCTCGGGCGTCACCCGCCGCCGCTCGGACTGGGAGACATAGGCGCTCTGAGAAATGCACAGCAGCGCGTCATGCGCCTCGTACATGGCCTCGTCGGCGAAGAACGCCTCGTTGGTTGCCAACAGCGGGATGTCGTGGGCATAGGCCAGGTCGATGAAGGCCGGCTCGAGGCGATCCTCGATTTCGAGCCCGTGGCGCTGGAGCTCCATGTAGAGCCGCCCGGGGAACATCTCCTTCAGGCGCAGGAGCGCGGCTTCCGCGGCTTCCGTCTGCCCTTCGGCCAACAGGCGTCCCGGCAGGCCCGCGACCCCGCCGGTCAGTGCGATCAGCCCGTCGGTCTCGCCCGCCAGGTCGTCTAGCGAGACCACCGGATGCCGGTCGTCGGCCATTTCGACATAGGACCGGCTGACGATCCGCAGAAGGTTGCCGTAACCCGTCTCGGACTGGGCCAGCAGCACGATCTGGTCCTCGGCCGCCACGCGGTTGCCGCCGCGGAACGCATTGCCGCCCTCCTCGGCGTTCTGGGCCAGCGCAAGCTGGCACCCGATGATCGGCTGGATGCCCGCCTTCGCAGCCGCGAGCGAGAATTCCAGCGCCCCGAACAGGTTGCCCGTGTCGGTGATTGCGACCGCGGGCATTTCGCGGTCCCGGCACAGCTCGACGAGCTGCGGCACGCGCAGCGCGCCCTCGGCGAGCGAAAAGGCGGAATGGACCCGAAGATGAACGAAATCTGCGTGCGGCATGATCCATCGACACTAGCCCGATTCGGCGACCGCGAGGCCCCGGCAATCGCGTGCATTCCGGGGAAAACTCAGGCTTCTTCGACCCGTCCGTCGCGCAGTTGCAGGGTCCGGTCCATCTGTGCCGCCAGGTCGTGATTGTGGGTGGCGATCAGCGCCGCCAGCCCGGCCCCGCGCACCAGCTTGAGCATCTGTCCGAACACGCCGCCCGCCGTCTCCGGGTCGAGGTTCCCGGTGGGTTCGTCGGCCAGCAGCACCGCCGGCGCATTGGCGACCGACCGCGCGATGGCGATGCGCTGCTGTTCGCCGCCGCTGAGTTGTCCCGGGTGATGGGTCGCGCGTTCGCCCAGCCCCACCATGTCAAGAAGTTCGCCCGCGCGCGAGCACGCCTCGGCCCGGCTGATGCCCGCGATCATCTGGGGCAGCATGACATTCTCGAGCGCCGAGAATTCCGGCAGCAGGTGATGAAACTGGTACACGAACCCCAGCGTGCCGCGACGCAGGCGCGTGCGCTCGGCCTCCGGCAGCGTGGACGCATCCTCGCGCCCGATCATGACGTTGCCCGAATCCGGGCGTTCCAGCAGGCCGGCAATATGCAGAAGCGTCGATTTGCCGGCCCCCGACGGGCCCACAAGCGCCACGATCTCGCCCGGCGCCAGCGACATGCCCGCGTCCCGCAGCACCTCGATATCGCGCCCGCCTTGGTGGAAGGTGCGCGATACCCCACGTAGTTCCAGCACTGCATCACTCATTGCGAAGCGCCTCAACCGGGTCGAGCCGGGACGCACGCCAACTCGGATAGAGGGTAGCAAGAACCGACAGTCCGAGCGCCATACACACCACCATCACCACTTCGCCCGGATCGACCTCGGCGGGTAGCTGGCTGAGGAAATAGATCTCGGCTGCGAACAGGTCGGTACCCGTGAGGGATTCGAGCCAGCGGCGAATGGCCTCGATGTTCTTCGAGAAGACCAGTCCGAGGACCGTCCCCGCGATCGTGCCCACGACGCCGATGCTCGCGCCGACGATGAAGAACACGCGCATGACCATGCCCCGCGACGCACCGATGGTGCGCAGGATTGCGATTGCGGAGCCCTTGTCCTTCACCAGCATGATGAGGCTCGAGATGATGTTGAATGCGGCCACCAGGATGATCAGCGTCAGGATCAGGAACATGACGTTGCGCTCGACCTGCAACGCATTAAAAAAGCTGCTGTTTGCCTGCTGCCAGTCAAACACCCGGTGCTCCGGGCCGATCACGCCGCGGATCGCCCGGCGCTGGCGATGGAAGTTGTCCGGATCGTCAACGAAAACCTCGAGCTGGTTCACCGTATCGCCCAGGCGGAAATACTGCTGCGCGGCGGGAAGCGGCATGAAGATGAAACTGCTGTCGAACTCGAACATGCCGATTTCGAAGGTGGCGACCACCCGGTAGGCCTGCATTCGCGGTACCGTTCCGAACGCCGTCACGGTCCCGCGGGGCGAGACCAGCGTCACCTTGTCCCCCACACGTACGCCGAGCGACCGCGCGAGCCGCGAGCCCATCACAACGGAATCGTCGGCCCCGAACCGGGTGAGCGAGCCCTGCCGGATGTTGCCCGCGATCGAGCTGCGCGCGGCGAGCGCCTCCGGCGTCAAGCCCCGCACCATCGCGCCAGATGCGCGCCCGCCATTTGTGGCCAGAACCTGTCCCTCCACAAGCGGGGTCACGGACAGCACCCCGTCTACCAGGCGGACCCGCTCGGCCAGCGGGTCGTAGTCGGCGAGCCCGCCGACCGTGTTCACGACCGCGATGTGCCCGTTCAGGCCCAAAATCCGGTCCAGCAACTCCATGCGGAAGCCGTTCATCACTGACAGGACAATGATCAGCGTGGCGACGCCGAGCACGATTCCCATGAGCGAGAATCCAGCGATCACCGAGATGAACCCCTCGGCGCGCCGGGCCCGCATGTAGCGCAGGGCGATCATCCATTCGACCGCTGAAAACATGGCGCCTGGTCCCTTCAGGGTTCGCGTCGGCGGCTGCCGGCGAGGTGGCGAGACTGGTTAGCGATTGTGGCCACCCTAAGACGTCGCACGCGCGGCGATCCAGTCACCGAGCACGTTGAGCGCGATCTCGGACTTCTCGCCGCCAGCGCGCTGCTTCACCTCGATCTTACCGTCCTTGAGACCGCGCGGCCCGACCATGAGCTGCCAGGGAATGCCCACCAGGTCCATATCGGCAAACTTACCGCCCGCCCGCTCGCCGCGGTCGTCGTAGAGAACCTCCACGCCCGCGGCCTGCAGGTCCGCGTAGATCTTCTCGCAGGTCGCATCGCAGTCGGCGTCGCCGACCTTGAGGTTGATCACGCCGACCGTCCAAGGCGCGACGGACTCCGGCCAGATGATGCCGTTGTCATCGTGAGATGCCTCGATGATCGCCCCGACCAGCCGCGACACACCGATCCCATAGGACCCCATTTCCAGCGTAATCTGCTGGCCGTCGGCGCCCTGCACCGTCGCGCCCAGCGGCGCGGAATACTTGGTGCCGAAGTAGAAGATGTGTCCCACCTCGATGCCCCGCGCGGTCACAAGTCGCTCGGCCGGAACATCGCATGTCTCCGGGTCGTGCTTCTCGTCCGTGGCCGCATAGTGGGCGGTCCACTGGTCCACGAGCCCCTGCAGGTCGCTTTCATAGTCGATGTCGTCGCCGGGCGTATCGAGCGCCAGCAGCGCCTCGTCACAGAAGACCGCGCTCTCGCCGGTCTCTGCCAGGATGATGAACTCGTGGCTGAGATCACCGCCAATGGGGCCCGTGTCGGCCGCCATGGGCACCGCCTTGAGGCCCATCCGCGCATAGGTCCGCAGGTAGGCGAGAAACATCTTGTTATAGGAATGGACGGCGCCGGCCTTGTCGAGATCGAAGGAGTAGTTGTCCTTCATCAGGAACTCGCGCCCGCGCATCACGCCGAAGCGTGGCCGCACCTCGTCGCGGAACTTCCACTGGATGTTGTAGAGGTTCTTCGGTAGGTCCCGGTAGCTGGATATCTCGCTCGCCACGATGTCCGTGATCACCTCTTCCGCGGTTGGGCCGTAGAGCAGCTCGCGGTCATGGCGATCGGTGATCCGCAGCATCTCCTTGCCGTAGTCGTCGTAGCGCCCGGAGCCGCGCCACAGCTCCGCCGACTGGATCGTCGGCATCAGGACCTCCTGGGCACCGGCGCGGTCCTGCTCCTCGCGCACAATCTGGGCGATCTTCTGCAGCACGCGAAGGCCCGTGGGCAGCCAGGTGTAGATCCCCGAAGCCGACTGGCGCACGAGACCCGCGCGCAGCATCAGCCGGTGCGA
Source organism: Rhodospirillaceae bacterium (assembly GCA_038132575.1). Taxonomy (GTDB): domain Bacteria; phylum Pseudomonadota; class Alphaproteobacteria; order UBA6615; family UBA6615; genus UBA8079. The sequence continues at coordinate 1,227 of JAYPRP010000029.1, read as the reverse complement.
GACGATCTGCGCCTCCGACGGGGTCTCCTTCAGAGTCGACAAAAACAAACGGGTGCGCCGCATTCACGTTCTCCAACAAGGACTTGGCTGCGCCGAGGGCACGGGCGCGCGAGAGTATGAAAACCGCGTATGCCTGTCCATGTTCATTCGACCGATTTGTCGCCTTCACCCAGCACCCAGGCGTCGATGGCGCCCTCGCGGCCGCTCAGGGCGAGCCCGGTATGGGGTGTGATGCCTTCGCGCAGGGCGGCGAGATCGTCGGCTCGGCTTTCCTGCACCCGGCGCATCAGGTCGTCAGAGACGAGCAGCCGGCACCCGGCCGTCCACGTACTTTCCTCGAGGCGGGAGGCGACGTTCACCGTGTCGCCCACGACCGCAAACTCTAGCCACCGCTCGCTAACGACGTCACCCATGACGATCGGACCGTAATGCGCGCCGACCGCGCGCCGGACGACGGGATACCCCGCCGCCGCACGTCACGCGTTCCACGTATCGACCACAGCCAGCATGGCGCGCACAGCGCAACGTGTTTGCGGCATCGTGCGATTCAGTGCGCGGCGTTCCGAACGTCGCCATGACCCCGTCGCCTGGGAACTTGTCGAGCGTACCTCCATGATCGAAAACAACCCCCTTCATGCGAAGGTGGAAGGCGCGGAGCATCTCGATCAGCTCTTCGGGCGTAACCGACTCCGCAAGCCGGCTGCAGTCGGCCTCGGTGATCCGCACGGTCGCTTACGCCTGCGCGGTCGTCAATGGCGCTGAAATCACGGCTAAAACGGCGAATATGGGTACGAGTCGCATCGAACTTGTATAGCGATTCATTGCTAACATTTCGTAATGACAAAACGGGGAATCGGGCTAACGATTTCCCAGCAAGAGGGGAATCGCCAATTTTTGCGTACGGCACGTGCACAGTTTTTGTGCACCTTCCGCTCTCGCGTGGATACTTCATGGGGACCACGGGAGATCAACCATATGTTCGAAAACCTGTTCAAGCTGTCGGAGAATGGTACGACAGTCCGCATAGAGGTGATGGCGGGCCTGACGACCTTCCTGACGATGGCTTACATCATCATCGTCAACCCGGACATCATGTCCGCAGCGGGCATGGACAAGGGGGCGCTGTTCGTCGCCACCTGTATCGCAGCCGCGATCGGCTGTCTAATCATGGGACTTTGGGCCAACTATCCGATCGCGTTGGCGCCGGGCATGGGGCTCAATGCGTTC
>JAYPRP010000028.1:0-29964 GCA_038132575.1 Rhodospirillaceae bacterium | reverse complement strand
CGGTGGAGGTGCCCATGATGTCGCCGGTCCAGAGCGGACCAAGCCAGGAATCGCGGGAGTAGATCAGGTTACCGTCGCGCACCAGGCCAACATCGAATGTGGTGCCGCCGGTATCGCAGACGATGACATCGCCGCCCATGCGCTCCAGCCCGGAATAGGCGCGCGCGGCGACGGGCGCCATGGCCGGGCCGGACTTGAGGGTGTTGATCGGACGCTCGACGAGGGACTCGACCTCCTGGCAGCCGCCCACAGCGGTGGAGACCAGAAGGTCGCCGGTGAACCCGCTGTCGGCGAGATCGGTCCGCATCTGGCGCAGATGCGCCTGCATCAGCGGCTTGAGCGAGGCGTCGATTGCCGTCGCCGAGGCGCGGCGATACTCGCGCAGGATCGGGGCCAGCCGGTGCGACAGGGTGTAGGGCACGCCGGGCATGATTTCCTCGATCAGCTCGCCGAGCTTTGCTTCATGCGCCTCGTTGGCGATCGACCAGAGGAGCGACACCGCGATGGCCTCGAAGCCGCGTTCCTTCAGCGTCTCGATGACTTCGCGGGCCTGGGCCTCGTCGAGGGGGCGGACGATCTCGCCCGAGGCGCCGATGCGTTCGTTGATCTCGAAGGTGCGCCGGCGCGGGATGTAGGGCTGCGGGTAGTCGTAGCTGTAGTCATGCGGCCCGTGCTTGCCGCCTTCCTTGAACACCAGGATGTCGCGGAATCCGGCGGTCGTCAGGAATGCCGTGCGCGCGGTCTGCTTGGTGACGATGGCGTTCGTCGCCCGGGTCGTGCCGTAGATCAGGAGATCCGTGGCCGCGAGCATGTCCTTCGGGGTGGTCTCGAAGGTCTCGGCGACGACCGCGAGCGCGTTGAACATGCCTTCCGAAATCCGGTCCGGCGTGGTCAGCGCCTTGCCGACGTGGAACTGCCCGTCCTCGGTGAGCACGACCATGTCGGTGAACGTGCCGCCCGTATCGACGGAGATGCGGTAACCCATTGAAACTCCCCCTGTTTGCGCACTGCGGCTTTTGTTTTATGACTGCGGCGAGACGCACTCAAACTGTCATGCTTTAATATTCCCCCACCGGGACATGAGACGCAACGGAGTTCAGGAAATGGATTACGCCGAACGCGGCTACGGAGACGGCGAGGTCGGCTGGGGCGAACGTCCCGGCGTCGTGGTCGTGGATTTCCAGCGCGGGTTCACCGATCCCGAGTTCCGCATGGGCGGCGCGCCGATGATCGACGCGGCGGTCGAACGCACGGTCGACGTGATCCGGGCCGCGAAGGATGCCGGCTTCCCCGTGGCAGCCTGCGTCATGGGGTATCACTCCCAGGCGGCGATGCCCCACTGGAAGATCGCGCCGCTGCGCGAGGAGCTGGTCGAGGGTCACCCGTCGGTCGAGCTCGACCCGCGGATCGCGGCTGCCGAGCCGGACCTGGTGGTGACCAAGGGCGCACCCTCGATCTTCTTCAACACCACGGTGGCGCCGTTCCTGATCAAGCATGGGGTGGACACGGTGGTCGTGACCGGCTGCATCACCTCGGGCTGCGTACGTGCGTCCGTGATCGACGCGTTCAGTCTCGGCTTTCGGACCATCGTGCCGGAAGACTGCGTCGGCGATCATGACGAGGAGCCCCATCAGGCCAATCTGCGCGATGTGAACCGGCGCTACGCCGACGTGGTCGATGCGGAAACGGTGCTGTCGAACTTCGAACGCCTGCGTGGCAGAAACGCCTGACAGCTAGTCCAGATCGCGGAACGGCGCTTCGCGGTCGGCGAGTACATCCTTCAGCGGTTCGTCGCGCATCTTCCGCATCCAGTGCCGCCCATGCTCCGAGGCGTGCAGGCTCGCGATTACTTCGACATTGTAGAGCCAGGAGCTGGTGAGCCCCGCCGTCTCCTGCTGATGGTTGATCGACGCCTTGGCGAATTTGATCGCCGCGCCGGGCATGCGCGCGAGCTTGCGGGCGAGCCGCCTGGTCTCGTCCATCAGTTGGTCGGCGGGCACGGCCCGGTTCACAAGATGGATGCGCTCAGCCTCGCGCCCATCGACCATGTCACCGGTGTACATCAGCCATCGCACGTGTCGGATCGGCATGGTCCAGGGCATCATCAGCGACGGCGGGCCCGACGCGTGGCGCACCTCCGGCTCGCCCAGCATCGCGTCCTCGGCGGCGATCGCAAGGTCGCAGCACATGGCGAGCTCGAGCCCGCCGGCGAGCGCATAGCCGTTGATCGCCGCGATGACCGGCACCTCCGAGCTCCAGATCGTACGCAGCCGATCGCAGTTGGCGGACATGTCCTCGCGCCAGCCCTCGGTGTCCATCTCGAAATCGTCGCTGATCAGGTCGAAGCCCGTTGTGAAGGCGCGGCCCGCGCCGGTGAGGATGATCGCGCGGATCTCCGGGTCCTTCTGGGCGCCGCGGACCGCGTCGTCGATCGCATCGAGCAGTTCGAGATCGAGCGCGTTCAGCTTGTCCGGCCGGTTCATGGTCAGGGTGACGAAGGCGTCGTCGGGGTCGCGTTCGATCAGGAGGACGGGTTCGTCGGTCATGGTGCGAAGTTCCTTGGTTTGGCCGGCCTGTTTCAGGGGGTGTTGGGGCAGATGAGATGCGGGGCCGGCGGGTCCTGGTAGAGCTGTTCGACAAGCCCGGCCCGGTTGGCGAGACAGGTCTTCTGGACCAGGTGGCCCTTGTCGTTGATCTCGCCGGCGTTCCGATCGGGCGGTCCGTCGCTGATGGTGGCGCAAGCGACGGCAGTGGAGCCGCCGGGCATGCGAACGTTATGCGCGGCGAGCGCCTGCGAAAGACGGGTGCGCAGGGTGACACGGTCACCGGCCGCCGCCTCGGCGGTCGGGAACAGGATCACGGCGATCCGGTCACGCCCGGCACCGGCGATCGCCACGTCCTGCAGGTCAGGCGCACAAGCCGCGATCAGCGCGTGCCGCAGCGCTCCCACCTTTACTCGGGTGCCTGTGGTGAGCTTGAAGTCCTCGGCCAGGCGGCCGTCGAAACACAGGCCGCGCTCGGGCGCGCCGTCGTGAAGCGCACGCGCGAGGTCGCCGGTGCACAGAAATCCCGCATCGTCGATATCGAGGGGCGTGAGCCTGTCGGGCGCAATATAACCCGGCGACACGTTGGGGCCCTTGAATCGCACCTCGCAGGCGTCTTCGACCGGCGCCAGCCGCAGGCTGTGCCCGGGAAGGGGTAACCCGATCTCGTCGGTGCGCCCGGCGGGCTCATGGCCAAGGCAGATGGTCGAACCGGCCTCGGTCGCACCGTAGCCCGACAGCACAAGCGGCGGTCCGTCCGGGCCATGGGGGCCGGCGGCGACGGCGTCCCGCAGGCGCTGCCAGGTGCCGGCACCCATACCCGCCCCGGCGAAGAAGATGAGGTCCAGGCGCTCGAACAGCGCGGCGCGTGTGTTCGGGTCGTGTTCCATATGATCGAGCAGCAGGTCGATCCCGTAGGGGACGTTGATATGGATCGTGGGCCGTGTGTCGCGGATGCGCGCGGCGAACGCGTCCATGCTGTCCGCGCCGGGCGGTACCTCGACATGGTAGCTGCCGCCGTACCAGATCATTTTGTAGAAGTTGTCGAGCCCGCCGAAGACATGGTGCCAGGGCAGCCAGTCGATCAGCACCGGCGGACGCGTTTCGAGAAACGGCCAGCGCACGCCGTAGGCGGACTGGCAGGCGGCAATCATGCGCCGTGTGATCGACACGCCCTTCGGGTCGCCCGTCGAGCCAGAGGTGAAGTAGATCGCCGCCGGGTCGTCGGGGTCGTGAGACGGACGCGCGAAGGACGGGTCGCCCGTGTCGTCGAGGGCTGCGACCGGCTCGACGTCAAAGGCACCATTGTCGAGGGGAAGTGCCGGATCCTGTGCGAAAACGAGCCGCGGGGAGGCGGCTGCGAGCAGGCCCGTGAGGCGCGCCTGGCCATGATCTGACCCGAGAAGCAGGGGCGACAGGGGCACGTGCACGAGGCCCGCCTTGAGGCAGGCGAGCTTGACCGCCGCATGCCGGGCACCGGATCCGTCGACGACGGCAATTCGATCACCCGGGCGAATGCCCCGTGTCGCGAGATGTGCGGCGATCGCATCGGACCTGCGGTCGATCGCGCCGTAACCGTATGCCGCGATGCTGCTGGCTACCCGTTCGGTGATGAAGACGGCATCGGGGTTCCGCAGGACCCAGTCGTCGAACCGGTCGAGGATGTCGGGCAGCGGGTCGGGCAGGGCGGCGCGGTTGTGCAGCACGATCGACCCGTCGGGCCAGTCTTCGCGCTTGATCGGGTTGGAGGCCAGTCTGCTGTCCGCGGACATTTGAAAATCGCCGCTCGTTCGTGATCGCTTATGTGGGTCGAACAATGGCACCGCCGCTCCGGCTTCCGCAACCGGGTGGAAACCGGCGCTCGCCTTCTGGCGCCATGTGGGGCTTAATCGGGGCTCAAGGAGTTTTCTCAGGATAGTTTCATGACCGTCGATCCCATCGTCGTCACCCATCCGCTGGTGCAGCACAAGATCTCGCTCCTGCGCGACAAGACCACGCCGTCCGTCACATTCCGCATGCTGGTCCGCGAAATCGCACAGCTCATGCTGTTCGAGGCGACCCGCGACCTGGCACTGACCGAGCGGGAAATCGAGACGCCGCTCGAGCGGATGACCGCGCCGGTGCTGGCGATACCGGGGCCCGTTCTCGTGTCGATCATGCGGGCCGGCAACGTCATGCTCGATGCGGCACTCGAGCTCATGCCGACGGCGGGCGCCTGTCATATCGGCATCTACCGTGACCACGATACGCTCGAGGCGATCGAGTATTACTTCAAGGCACCGGAAGACGTGGCCGAACGCCCGCTGATCCTGGTCGACCCGATGCTCGCGACGGCCAATTCGTCGGTTGCCGCCGTCTCCCAACTCAAGGCTCGCGGGGCACGAGACATGCGATTGATCAGCATCCTCGCCGCGCCGGAGGGAATCGCCGTCCTGGCCGAGGCGCATCCTGATGTAACGGTCTATATTGGCTCATTGGACTCGCACCTCAACGAGAAGGGCTACATCGTGCCTGGACTGGGCGACGCCGGGGACCGCAGCTACGCGACCTGATCGTTGCGCTCGCGCGGGTTTGATTTTCTTTCAGGGTGTGAACACCCATATCCGGGTTCGACAAACACAGCCGAGAGACTGCGCTTATGGCCGCAACGACAGACATCAATCCTGCGCTGATCGATTGGCAGGGCCCCATGGGGCTGCCGGAGTTCGCGCAGATCGACGACGACGACTTCGCGGGGGCCTTTGCGGCGGCGCTTCCGGCCCACCTCGCGGAGATTGACGCGATCGCGAATGATCCGGCCGAGCCGACTTTCGAGAACACGATCATAGCGTTGGAGCGGGCAGGGGAAATGTACGGCCGGGTGTCAGGCATTTTCTGGAACCTGTCGGGGGCAGATACCAACGATACGCTGCAGGCCGTCGAACGTGAACTCTCGCCGAGGCTGTCGCGGCATCATTCGGTAATCATGATGAATGGCGCGCTGTTCGCTCGCGTGGACGCGCTGTACCGGGCGCGTACGAGCCTGGGTCTGGATAGCGAAGCGGCGCGGGTGCTTGAGCTCACCTGGAAGGCCTTCGTGCGCTCGGGCGCGCAACTCGACGCGAACGATCAGAAGCGCCTGTCCGAGATCAATGAGCGGCTCGCCGCGCTTGGCACAACGTTTTCGCAGAACGTGCTCGCCGACGAGCGCGATTATGCGCTGGTGTTCGAAACGGAGGACGAGCTCGCGGATCTGCCGGGCTTCCTGGTCTCCAGCATGGCGGCTGCTGCCGAGGAGCGGGGCTATGCCGGAAAGCATGCTGTGACCCTGTCGCGTTCGATCATCGAACCGTTTCTGACATTCTCGACCCGCCGTGATTTGCGCGAAGAGGCTTTCCGGGCCTGGGTCGCGCGCGGTGAGGGGCCGGGGGAACGCGACAACCGGCCGATCGTCGCCGAGATGGTGCGCTTGCGAGCGGAGAAGGCAGCGTTGCTCGGATATGCGACCTTTGCCGACTTCAAGCTCGACAACACCATGGCGAAGACGCCGGCGACCGTGCGCAACCTGCTGGAGACCGTGTGGGAGAAGGCAAGGGACAGGGCCGCCGAGGAAGCCCGCGATCTGGCGGGCCTGATCGCGGCGGAGGGACACAATCATCCGGTCGCACCCTGGGACTGGAGGCACTATGCGGAGAAGCAACGGGCCGCGCGCTTCGACCTGAACGAGGCCGAGCTCAAGCCCTATCTGCAGCTCGAACGGATGATCGAGGCGGCGTTCGACACGGCCGGCAGGCTCTTCGGTATCAGCTTCCGGCACCATCCGGACGTTACGGCCTATCACCCTGATGTGCGGGTGTTCGAGGTGCTCGATGCCGAGGGCCGTCGCATCGCGCTGTTCCTCGCGGACTATTTCGCGCGGCCGAGCAAGTGCTCGGGCGCCTGGATGAGTTCGTTCCAGGACCAGCATCGGCTGGCCGGAGAAGGAGGTGACGAACACCAGATCCCGATCGTGGTGAACGTCATGAATTTCGCCAAGGCGGCGGCGGGCGAACCGGTCCTGATCACGATGGACGACGCGCGGACCCTGTTCCACGAGTTCGGCCATGCGCTGCACGGCATGCTGTCAGACGTCACCTACCCGTCGATCTCGGGCACTTCGGTGAGCCGCGACTTCGTGGAACTGCCGTCCCAGCTCTACGAGCACTGGCTGACCCTTCCCGATGTGCTCCAGCGCTTTGCCGTCCATAAGGAAACGAACGAGCCCATGCCTGCTGCGCTACTGGAGAAGCTTCGCGCTGCAGAAAAGTTTAATAAGGGATTCGCGAATGTGGAATTTACCTCCTCCGCGCTCGTCGACATGGCATTCCACGCGCTCACACCGGACGCGGCGGTGGATATCGACCCTGCGGCGTTCCAGGCGGAAGTTTTGGAATCTCTGGGGATGCCTTCTGAGATCGTGATGCGCCATGCGACGCCGCACTTTGCGCATGTGTTCGCGGGCGATGGATACTCGGCCGGTTACTACTCCTATATGTGGTCCGGGGTGCTCGATGCCGACGCTTTTGGTGCCTTCACCGAAGCGGGCGATCCGTTCGATGAAGAGACGGCACGCCTGCTTCGGGAGCATATCTACGCCTCGGGCGGATCCATGGACCCCGAGGACGCATATGTAGCCTTCCGAGGCAAGCTACCGACGGTAGACGCGCTGCTCGAGAAGGAGGGACTTGCGCCCGTCGAGATCGCCGGACATCCGGTGCAGACCCTCGAGGACTTCATCGCCAACCACGCTGATGCGTTCGCGAGCGGAGATTGATCGCCGTGGCGGGTTCCTATCATATCTGCGTACTACCGGGTGACGGTATCGGGCCTGAGGTTACCGAATGCGCATGCCGGGTGCTCGACGCGCTCGGCGAGCGGGGCGGCCCAAAGTTTGAATGGTCGTATCATCCTGCGGGTTACGGCACGTTCCTCGAGGCCGGACATTCGTTGCCGGACTCGACGCTGGACGCGGCGCGGGGCGCCGATGCGGTGCTGGTTGGCGCGATGGACGTCGCGCAGATTCCGCCTCATGGCGGCGATCCGCTGGGAGGTTTGCGGATTGGACTCGATGTGGCAGCGAGCATCCGGCCCTCGCAGGTGATTGCCGGCGTGCCGTCGCCGTCGAACGAAATCGACTGTGTTGTCGTGCGCGAGGTCACCGAGGGGCTCTATTCCCGCGAAGAGTATATGGCTGACCTCGACACAGCCTATGCGATTCGCGTAGTGACACGGTCCGCGTCGGAGCGGGCCGCGCGCATGGCCTTTGCTGAAGCGCGGTCGCGGCGGTGCGCGCGGGCTGATGCCGGCAAGCCGACTCGGGTAACGGCCGTTCATAAGGTCGGCGTTCTGAAGCTTTCGGATGGGTTGTTTCTCAATGTCTGCGCCGAGATTGCCCGGGAGTATCCCGACATTGAATACGAGACTCGCAACGTCGATGCGTGTGCCATGGAACTCATTCGCGAGCCCGGGCGCTACGACGTGATCCTGGCGACCAATGCGTTCGGTGATATCCTGTCGGATGTGGCCGCCGGACTGGCGGCTGGTCTCGGTCTCGCGGCGTCGGCGTGCATCGGCGAGCGCTGGGCCTATTTCGAGCCGGTCCACGGGACCGCACCGGACATCGCTGGACGGGGCATCGCCAACCCCTGTGCAACGATCCTGACCACGGCGATGATGTTGCGCTATCTCGGTGAGGACGCCAGTGCCGACGCGGTCGAGCGTGCCGTCCTCGATGTGCTCGGTGGGGGCGACGTGCGGACCGGCGATCTGGGCGGGACAGCGACGAGTGCGGAAATGACCGATGCGGTGATCGCCGCCGGGACTTGATCTGGGCACTAGCGTCAGGCGCGGTGCGGATCAGCCGAGGTTGGCGTTATCGTCGGTTTCGGACTGTAGGCGCGATGTTGGAGTGCCGGCTAGCCGCCGCCCGTCCGCGTCATACTTGCCCGCGAGCTCGTCGATGCTGGTCTCCGACCAAAGTTCCGCCTGCGACAGGTAGGCGGCGCGCCCGAGCAGGTGCGCGGCCACGGGTGCGGTCAGCAGCAGGAAGACCAGACCCGCGATGGCGCGGGTGACGACCCCGATATCCTGGGAATCGACCGCGATCGCCAGCAGGACGAGCCCTGCCCCGAGGGTGCCCGCCTTTGTCGCGGCATGCATGCGCACGAAGATATCCGGCAGGCGAAAGAGCCCGATCCCCGCAATAAGCGAGAACAGCGCCCCGATCAGGATGACGATGCCGGCAACGAGATCGATCATGCGCCGTCTCCCGGGTCTACGGGTAGGTGCTTGTGGTGCTCGTCGAGCGCGCGTTTGTAGACATAGCGTGCGAAGGCGACCGTCGCGAGAAAACCGACCAGCGCGAGCGCGATCGCCACGTCGAGGAACGCGTACTCCCCGGTGGAGATCGAGAAGAGCCCGATGAAACCGATCCCGAGCAGCGCCAGCATGTCGAGGGCAACCACCCGGTCGGCCGGGGTCGGACCGCACAACAGGCGGAATACCGTCAGCGCGAAGGAGATGATCATCGCCCCGTAGGCGAAGATGATAGATCCGTCGAGTAAGCGTGCGCCGAATTCTTCCATGGCCCTACTCCAGCGCCTCGCGAATCCGGCGCTCGAACCCGTTGCGGATGTCGGCCCGGAGTTCGTCCGCGTCATCGACATCCATCGCGTGTATGTACAGCGTCGAACGGTCTGTCGAGATATCGACGCTGAGGGTGCCGGGGGTGAGAGTAATCAGGTTGGCGAGCAACATGATGCCCAGCGGGCTTTCGAGTTCCAGCGGGAAGGCGACGATCGCGGGCCGGAACTCCATGCGCGGCGAGAGCGTGTCGCGCGCAACCCGGTAGCCTGAAAGTGCCAGCTCGTAGACGAACAGCGCGGCGAGCCGGAGGATGCGGAATGGCTTGTAGAAGTCATGCTGGTCGAACCGCTCGCGCACGAGCCACAGGCACAGGAAGGAGAGGACGAAACCGAATGCCAGGTTGCTTGGCGAGAAGCTGTTGGTGACCACACCCCAGATCAGTGCCAGCACCATGTTGACGACCAGAAGGTTCATCGCGACGCCTCCATGCTGTCGGAGTCTGGCGCGGCGGCCTGCGCAGGCCTTTCGAGCACCGCTTCGATATACGCGTCGGGTGCCAGCAGTTCCGCGGCAGCGCGCGCGGACAGGTTGGCGACCGGCGCGGCGTAGACGCCTATGACGAAGGTCAGGGCCGCCAGTGCACCGAGCGCACCCTTCAGGATTGCGCCACCGTCGTAGGAGCTTGCCATGGCATGCCCGCCGTCTGCTGCCTCGCGCCAGAAAACGAGTGCGAAGATTCGTCCGATCAGCATCAGGGTCAGGAAGCCGGAGACGAGGACACCGGCGACGATGGCGTACTCGCCCGCTTCCAGGCCTGCCCGGACCAGGTAGACCTTCGGCCAGAAGCCGGCCAGCGGCGGAACGCCGGCCAGCGACAGCCCGCTGATCAGGAATGCCACGGACAGGAAGGGCGCGCCCTTGTAGAGCCCTGCGAGGTGGGCGATCCGGGTGCCGCCGCCGGCCCGCGCCACCATGCCCGCGGCCATGAACAGCGCGGCCGACACGATGATCGAGTGAATGACATAGAAGGTGGAGCCGAGCAGCGCGAGCTCGCTGCCGATGGCCAGGCCGCCGACCATGACCCCGACGCCGCTGATGACGGTGTAGGAAACCACACGGCGGATATCGGTTTCGGCCAATGCCCCCAGCGCGCCCACGATCATTGTCGCGACCGCAACCCAGGCCATCGCCTCGCGGGCGATCTCCCCGCTCTCGGGGAACACGATCATGAACACGCGCACCAGCGAGTAAACGCCGACCTTTGTCAGCAGTGCCGCGAAGATTGCCGACACGGTCGGAAGCGGCGTGTGATAGGCGGCCGGCAACCAGAAATGCAGCGGGAACAGCGCGGACTTCATGCCCAGCGAGACGAGGAAGAGGAGCGCGATGGTCTCGATCGGGGCATCGTCCGGAAGGGCCGCGACCTTGCTCGACAGATCGGCCATGCTCAGCGTGCCGGTCATCCCGTAGAGCAGCGCGATGGCGATCAGCAGCAGCGTCGTCGCCAGAAGGTTGAGGAAGGCGTACTTCACCGCGCCGTCGAGCTGCTCGCGCCGGCCGCCCAAAACCATCAGGCCGAAGGACGAGATCAGCGTGATCTCGAACCAGACATAGAGGTTGAAGATGTCGGCGGTCAGGAATGCGCCCGCGACGCCCATCACCAGCGCCAGGAGCAGCGGGATGATGCCGGCGCGCCTGTGCTCGATGTCAGTGGCGCCGAGGCCATACACCAGGATTGCCAGGGCGACGGCGCTGGCGGCGGCGGTGAGGCCCGCGCCCAGCGTGTCGGCGGCCATCGCGATACCGAACGGGGCGGGCCATCCGCCCATGGACATCGCGACGGGCCCGTTTGTCCAGACATGGCCGAGGAGCGCCAGGCTGGCCACGAGCTGCAAGGTGATCGCGATCAGCCCGATTGCGCTTTGGGCGTTGGGACGTCCCCAGAGCACGATCGCTATCGAGGCGCCGATCAGCGGAATCGCAATAGGCCAGACAACGAGCCATGCTGCCATCTCAGACATCCCGGCCTCGCATCGGCGGTGCATCCGGTTCGGGTTCTGCGATCCGCATCGCGTCGGTATCGACGGTGTCGAGGGTTCGGTAGGCCCGGCGGGACAGCACCAGGAGGAAGGCGAACAGCGCGAAGCTGATCACGATGGCTGTCAGGATCAGCGCCTGGGGTAGCGGGTTGGCGATGCCTGCTTCCGCGACTTTCAGACCCTTGTCGATCAGCGGCGGGCTCTCGCGCGTCAGCCGTCCGGACACGAAAATCAAGAGGTGCGTCGCGTTGCCCAGGACGAACACGCCCAGGATCAGCCGGATCAGCGAGCCCGACAGCAGGAGGTAAACGCTGATCGCAAACAGCAGGCCGACGAGTATGGCGAGGATCGATTCCACTACTCACGTCCCTCAAGAGCGAACGCGATACCGGCGATCGCGCCGACAACGACCAGATACACACCAACGTCGAACAGCACGACCGTGGAAGCGTACTTCATGTCCGGGGCGAAGGACGGGAACCACCACTGGCCGGTCAGGAATGCATCGCCGAACAGGATCGACACCACCCCGCTGAGCGCGGCGAGCAGTAGGCCGGTGCCCGCGATCGTGATCGGCTGGACCACGAGCGCGCGGCGCGCCGCGGCCAGGCCCTCGGCGATGGCATAGATCGCGAAGGCAGACGCGCCGATCAGCCCGCCGATGAAACCGCCGCCCGGCTCGTTATGGCCGCGCAGCAGTACATAGACCGAGAACAGGAGCATCAGGCCGGCAAGCAGCGGGGTTGCGGTTCGCAGGATCAAAGAGTTCATGGTGTCTTGTCCGCGTCGCTGGTAGTCGTTTCATCCGCACCATCGCCGCCAGTGATCGCGTACAGGGCCAGCACGGAAACGCCGGCGATGGTGACCACCGCGATCTCGCCTAGCGTGTCGAGTGCGCGGAAATCGACTAGGATCACGTTCACGATGTTGCGCCCGAAGGCTTCCGTATAGCTGCGCTCCCCGAAATAGGTGCTCAGGCCGATGTCGAGCGGCGCCCCCGTGATTGTCAGCAGCAGCGCCGCCAGCGCTCCGCCGACCGCCACGCCGATGGCGGCGTCGCGGGCGACCTGCAGCGGGCCGCGGTGGTCTGAGCCGAATACCGGAAGACGCGTGATCACCAGCGCGAGGATCACCACCGACAGGGTCTCGACCATCAGCTGGGTGAAGGCGAGGTCCGGCGCGCCGAACAGCAGGAAGATGAATGCGACGCCGGTGCCCATGATGCCCATGGACATGATTGCGATCAGCCGCGAACGGATGAGCACCACCGCCAGGCCGCCGCCAAGCGTGAGCAGCGCCACGGACCAGACCAGCAGGTCCACGGGCGGAGTTTGGAAGGCGATGCCGATCCCGTCGAACAACTGCGGCAGAACGACCGCGGCCGCCAGCACCAGGAAGGTGATCAGCATGTAGCGCCGCAGGATACCGGTCTGCAGCACGCCCGATACGCCGCGGGCCAAGGCGATGATCGCATCGATGAACTGGTCGTAGCCCTTGTCAGGACCCCAGAGAGGATCGATCAGCCGCGCCAGGGCATCGCTCGCGCGCCGGCCCTGCCAGAACAACAGCGCGCCGATGGCAACCGTGATGATGCTGGCGACCACCGGGGCCTTGAAGCCGCCCCACAGGTAGAGATCGACTGCCATCGTGTGTCCGGCGACCGCGATGGCGGCGGGGCCGACGAACAGGCTCTCCGAGATGTTGCTGAACAGGCCGAAGAACAGGCTGAGCACGGCCAGCGTCAGGGCGCCGATCCACAGACCCAGCGTGCCTTCGTGGGGCTTGTGAGGCGTGTCGCTCGGCTTCCCGAAGAACGGCTTGAAGCCGACGAGGAACGCAACGGCGAACATCAGCGCGTTGCCGGTGATCGCGACCGCGGTCAGGACGAGCGGCAGGCTGCCGTCGAGGGTCCCCTTGTAGACCCATTCCTTGGCGATGAAGCCGAAGAAGGGCGGTAGCCCGGACATGGACAGGGCGGCGAGCGCGCCGGCCGTCGCGGTGAACGGCATGATACGGCCCAGGCCGGAGAGACGGTGTAGATCGCGCGTACCGGTTCCGTGGTCGACCGAGCCTGCGACCATGAACAGCGCGCCCTTGAACATCGAGTGAGCGAACAGGTAGGCCATCGCCGCCTGGATTGCATAGTGCTCGCCGATGCCGATCAGGAAGACCAGCAGTCCGAGGCTGGCGACCGTTGTCTGTGCGAGCATCAGCTTGAGGTCTGTGTTGCGCAGCGCGAGGATGGCGCCGGTGATCAGCGTCGCGCCGCCGAAGACCATCAGCACCACATGCCAGACCTCGGTCCCGCCTAGCCCCGGGTTCATCCGCGCCAGCAGATAGACCCCTGCCTTTACCATGGTGGCGGAATGCAGGTAGGCGCTGACCGGCGTCGGCGCCTCCATCGCGTTCGGCAGCCAGAAATGGAACGGTACCTGGGCCGACTTCGTGAACGCGCCACAGAGCACCAGGATCAGCATCGCCAGGTACCAGGGATGCTCGCGCAGGACCTCGCCATCGGCGAGCAGCGTCGACAGTTCCATCGCGCCGCCCGCCTGGGCCATCAGCAGCAGTCCCGCGAGGAGCGCTAGGCCGCCGCCACCGGTGACCACCAGCGCCTGCAGCGCCGCGCGGCGCGAGCGGGACTTGTCATGGTTGAAGCCGATGAGCAGAAACGAGGTGATCGAGGTCAGTTCCCAGAACACGAACAGGGTGACCACGTTGTCCGACAAGACGAGCCCCAGCATCGAGCCCATGAACATCAGAAGGAACATCAGGAACCGGCCGAGGTCGGCATGGCCCTTCAGGTAGGCGCCGGCGTAGAGGACGATGAATGTGCCGATGAAGCTGATCAAAAGCGCGAACAGCAGGCTCAGACCGTCGACATAGAAGGACAGGGAAATCCCCAGCGCGGGAATCCATTCCGTCGAGAAGGAGAGGGTCTCACCCACCGCGACGGGCGCGAGGAACTGCGCGAAATAGACGGTCAGCGCGGCCGGCAGCACGGCGAGCACCCAGCCGACTTGGTCGCCGGCGATCCGGCGCACCATCGGCGCGCAGACGCCCAGAACGAAAGGTGCAAGCGTGGCGGCAAGCATCGGTCGTATGTTCCTCCCATCCCCCGGACATCGACACCGTAGTCTGTCGTCGGCTTCGCACACGCCGCTTCTTGCGGTCTTTTGTGCGCCGGGCCGTCGCGGGACGATCGCGTTTTCCGCGTTCTCGGCAGTCGCGCGGCGACGGGTGTCGCCGGCCGGGAGTTGCGGGACCGCCTCCGGGCCCGCGAACCAAATTTATCTAGTGTAACGAACCGTTCCGGGCAAGGACCGCGCAACCGAAAATTGACGATGTCCGTGGGTTCGAACGCCCGGCTTTCAGAATTAATGGCGGAGAGGGAGGGATTCGAACCCTCGGTACGCGTAAACGCACAACGGTTTTCGAGACCGCCCCGTTCAACCACTCCGGCACCTCTCCGCCGATGGCCTGATATCGCACGATGGATACCGAGGCAGGCCCGCGACGCGCGCGGGACGGGGGGTTCTACCGCACCCGCCCTCGAACCCGCAAGCCGCCCTGCGAGCGTTCGATTTTTGGCTCTTTTCGGGGTTTTTGGGCGGTTGACACGCGGTGCAGGCGGCGTATAGTCCGCCCGCACTCGACGGACCGCCGGATTTCTTCGCGGTCCGCCTTGTTTTTGCTGGAACATTCGGCGTTCGACCCACCGCGCCAGCGCGTGGGGCGATTGCCGCGAATAAACGGATGCGGAACATGTACGCAGTCATTCAAACCGGCGGGAAGCAGTATCGCGTCGCCAATGGCGATGTGATCACCGTCGAGAAGCTCGAGGGCGAGGCGGGCAGCACACTTGCGATCGAGCCCGTGCTGATGGTCAACGACGGCAAGAACACCCAGGTCGGCACGCCGATCGTCGAGGGTGCCGCCGTGACGGCCGAGGTCGTCGAGCAGACCCGCGGCAAGAAGATCGTGGTCTTCAAGAAGAAGCGCCGCCAGGGCTACCAGCGCACCCGCGGCCATCGCCAGGAGCTGACCGTGCTGCGCGTAGTGGACGTCACCGGCAAGGCGAAGGCACCGGCGAAGAAGCCGGCCGCGAAAAAACCTGCGGCCGAGAAGCCCGCAGCGGACAAGGAGTAGTCAGCGATGGCACATAAGAAGGCAGGCGGCAGTTCACGCAACGGTCGCGATTCCGCGGGCCGGCGGCTCGGCGTCAAGAAGTATGGCGGCGAGGTGGTCATCCCCGGCAACATCATCATTCGCCAGCGCGGCACCAAGTTCCATCCCGGCGACAATGTCGGCATCGGCAAGGACCACACCATCTTCGCCATGAGCGAAGGCAAGGTCGAGTTTACCCGCAAGCGCGGCGGCCGGACCTATGTGTCGGTGGTCCCGCCGGCATAGAGGGTCTGCCGCGAGACTGGATTCTTCGGGGAGATTGGGCAGCCGATCTCCCCGTTTTTCGTTCTGAGACCGGATCATGAAATTTCTCGACCAGGCGAAGGTGTATCTGCGCTCCGGCGACGGCGGCAATGGCTGCGTCAGCTTTCGGCGCGAGGCGAACGTGCCGCGTGGCGGGCCCGACGGCGGTGACGGTGGACGCGGCGGTGACGTCGTCGCGGTTTGCGTCGAGGGTCTCAACACGCTGATCGACTATCGCTACCGCCAGCATTTCAAGGCGGCGCGCGGCACCGACGGTATGGGCAAGGCCCGCTACGGTGCCGGCGGCAAGGACGCGGTCCTCGAACTTCCCGTCGGGACCCAGGTCTTCAGCGAGGACGGCGAGACGCTGATCGCCGATCTGACGGCGCCCGGCGAGCGAATCGTCCTTGCCGAGGGCGGGCAGGGCGGTCGCGGCAACATCCATTTCAAGAGCTCGACCAACCAGGCGCCGCGCCGGGCGGACCCGGGAAACCCCGGCCGGGAGAAATGGGTCTGGCTGCGCCTCAAGCTGATCGCGGACGCCGGCCTGGTGGGGCTGCCCAATGCGGGCAAGTCCACGCTGCTGTCGGTCGTGAGCGCGGCGCAGCCGAAGATCGCCGACTACCCCTTCACTACCCTTTATCCCGGACTCGGTGTCGTCGAGACCGACGACCGCGCGTTCGTGCTGGCGGACATCCCCGGGCTGATCGAGGGCGCGCACGAAGGCAAGGGACTGGGCGACCGGTTCCTCGGTCATGTGGAGCGTTGCCGCGTGTTGTTGCACCTGGTCGATGTGACCCAGGGTGCCGAAGGGGCGGCGGAGGCCTACCGCACCGTGCGCGAGGAACTCGTGGCGTATGGCGGAGGATTGCCCGGCAAGCGCGAGGTGGTGGCACTGAGCAAGTGCGACGCCGCCCTGCCGGAGGACATCGAGGCGTGCCGCGCGGCGCTCGCGGATGCGGGCGCCGAAGCCGTGTGCGAGATATCGGCCGTTGCCGGGGACGGTGTGGCCGAAGTGCTGCGGGCGCTTGCCAGCGTAATCGACGAGGCCAGGGCGGCCGAGGCCGACGAGGCGGAGACGGACGTGTCCGGGGAGGTGGTGCAATGAGCACCGCGCGCACCCTTACCGGCGGCAAGCGGATCGTCGTGAAAATCGGCTCCGCGCTGCTCGCCCATGACGATGGCCGCCTGCGCGCTGAATGGCTGGATGCGCTGGCCCAGGATATCGCGAAGCTGCGCGACGGCGGGGCCGAGATCCTGATCGTTTCGTCTGGTGCCATCGCGGTGGGGCGGCGGCTGCTTGGGCTTGCCCGCGGTCCGCGCAACCGGGCGCTGCGGCTCGAGGAAAGCCAGGCCGCGGCGGCGGCCGGGCAGGTGCGTCTCGCCCACGCCTGGCAGGAGACGCTCGGGCGATACGACGTTCCCGTCGCACAGATCCTGCTCACCATCGAGGACACGGAGGATCGCCGGCGGCATCTGAACGCGCGGAACACCATCGCGACCCTGTTGCGTCTCGGGGTCGTGCCGGTGATCAATGAGAACGACACGGTGGCGACCGACGAGATCCGCTTCGGCGACAACGACCGGCTCGCGGCGCGGGTCGCGCAGATGATGGGCGCGGACACCTGCGCCATCCTGTCTGACATCGACGGGCTCTACACCGCAGACCCGACCACGGACCCGGCGGCGAAACATGTGCCGGAAGTGGATGCGATCACGCCGGAGATCGCCGCGATGGCGGGCGAAACCGCAGGCGATGACGGTTCGGGCGGGATGATCACGAAGATCGAGGCCGCGCGGGTCGCGCTGCAGTCGGGCTGTCGGCTGGTCATCGCCGACGGTCGCGAGGCGCACCCGCTGGCTGCCCTCGATGCCGGCGCCCGGGCCACCTGGTTCGTGTCCCATGCCGAGCCCCACACCGCGCGCAAGCGCTGGATCGCGGGTACGCTCAAGCCGGAAGGCCGGGTCACGGTGGATGCCGGCGCGGCCCGGGCGCTCGCGCGCGGGACGAGCCTGCTGCCGGCCGGGGTGACCGCCGTCGAGGGCAATTTCGAGCGCGGCGACCCCGTGATCGTATACGATGAGCGGGGCCGGGAACTGGCGCGCGGTCTCATTGCCTACGACAGTGCGGATGCGAAGCGCATCCTCGGCCGCCAGTCCGGAGAGATCGAGACCATTCTCGGATATCGCGGCCGCGAGGAGATGATTCACCGCGACGACCTCGTCGAGAGCTGAGGCGCGTCCGATGGCCGCCGCGCGCGCCGAACAACCGATGACCTATGCGGTCGTCCTCGCGGCGGCCCTGATTGCCGTGGCCCATGCGGCCATTTTCGTGCGGCTGGCCGACGCGGATCCGCTGGTCACGGCGGCCTGGCGGATGCTGATCGCATCGCTCGCGCTGCTGCCGCTGGCCCTTGCGACATCGCGGGCGGACATCCGGCGGCTGACCGGGCGCGAGTGGAAGCTGATCGCCGGCGGCGCGGTCTTTCTCGCGCTGCACTTCGCGACCTGGATCGCCTCGCTGGACTACACGTCGATCGCGAACTCGGTCGTGCTCGTCACGCTGACGCCGGTGTGGCTGGCGGTCTGGGCTGTCGTGGCGCTGCGCCGGCCGCCGGGCCGGAACATCTGGCTTGCGGTTGGCCTGGCGGTCACCGGTGGCATCGTTCTCGGGTCGGGCAGCGTGCGGCTCGGCCTCGCGACCCTCTGGGGCGATGCGCTTGCGCTGGCGGGCGGGGTCCTGTTCGTCGGATTTCTGCTCCTCGCGGAGAGCGCGCGGCGCACCGTCGCGCTCGTCCCCTTCGTGACGCTGGTCTATGCCGGCGCCGCATTGCTGCTCTGGGCCGCGGTCTTCGCGCTCGGGCTGCCGCTTGCCGGCCTGTCCCTCGAGACCTATCTGGCGTTCATCGGCCTTGGGCTCGTCAGCCAGATCATCGGGCACACCGGTTTCAACTGGGCGGTCAAGGCGATCCCGCCGATGGCGCTGGCGCTCCTGTTCCTGGCCGAGCCGCTCCTGAGCGCGGGGCTCGGCTGGCTCTATTTCGGTGAGGGGTTTGCGCGCGAAACCGCGATCGGCGGGATTCTGATCCTCGTCGCCATCTATCTCGGTGTGCGCGCGAGTGCGATGCAGCCCACGGAGCAAACGGGATGAAATCCGGTGGCAAAACGACTATCGTCGCCCGCCGGACCGGGCGAACGGTCGGAGACGAGACATGACGGCAGCACATGACATTGCGGCGGACGGCGCCGACATTCAGGAGGTGATGCACGGCATCGGGGCATCGGCCAAGGCGGCCGCGCACGAGCTCGCCAGTGCCACCCCCGACGCAAAGAACGCCGCACTCCATGCGGCGGCGGCAGCCATTCGCGCGCGCAAGGACAAGATTCTGGTGGCGAACGCGAATGATGTGGCCCGCGCGGAAGCGAAGGGCGTCAAGGGGTCCTTCCTCGACCGGCTGGTCCTGAACGACGACCGGGTCGAGGCGATGGCGCGCGGCCTGGAGGAGGTCGCCGCGTTACCTGATCCCATCGGCACCGTGTTGGCGGAGTGGGAGCGGCCGAACGGGCTGAAGATCGCCCGCGTGCGCGTGCCGCTCGGGGTGATCGGTGTGATCTACGAATCGCGGCCCAACGTTACGGCGGATGCTGGCGGCCTGTGTCTCAAGGCCGGCAACGCGGCGATCCTGCGCGGCGGCTCCGAAAGCTTCGAATCATCGCAAGTGATCCTGTCCTGTCTGCAGAGTGGGCTCGCGGCGGCGGGCCTGCCCGCGACGGCGATCCAGGCCCCGCCCACGACGGACCGGGCGGCGGTCGGTGCGATGCTGACCATGGTCGACTTCATCGACGTGATCGTGCCGCGCGGCGGCAAGTCCCTGATCGAGCGGGTGCAGACCGAGAGCCGCATTCCCGTGTTCGCCCATCTCGAGGGGCTTTGCCATACCTATGTTCATGCGGCCGCCGAACCGCAGATGGCGCGTGACATCGTGCTCAACGCGAAGATGCGCCGGACGGGCATCTGCGGCGCGACCGAGACCGTGCTTATCGACCGTTCGGTGGCGCCGTCGCTGCTCGTCCCGATCGTGGACGACCTCGTCGGTGCCGGCTGCGAGGTTCGCGGCGACGCGGCGGCCCGGGAGATCGACGACCGTGTTGTCTCCGCCAATGACGCGGACTGGGACACGGAGTATCTCGACGCCATCGTCTCGGTGCGGGTGGTCGACGGCATCGACGACGCCATCGATCATGTGAACAGCCATGGTTCCAACCACACGGACGCGATCGTCACGGCGGATGCCGAGATGGCCGAGCGCTTCCTTGCGCGCATCGACAGCGGCATCGTGCTTCACAACGCCTCGACCCAGTTCGCCGATGGCGGTGAGTTCGGCATGGGCGCGGAGATCGGGATCTCGACGGGCAAGATGCACGCGCGCGGGCCGGTGGGCGCCGAGCAGCTCACCAGCTACAAGTATGTGGTGCGCGGCGCCGGACAGACCCGACCCTGAGCTTCATGACGTCACTTCCACCTGCGGTGACGCGCGCCGGCGGCTTCGATCACTCGGGGCGGCGGATCGGTCTTTTGGGGGGGTCGTTCAACCCTGCCCATGACGGGCACCGCTACATCAGCCAGGTGGCGCTGGCGCGGCTCGGGCTCGATGAGGTCTGGTGGCTGGTCTCGCCGCAGAATCCGCTGAAGCCGGAAGCGGGAATGGCGCCCTTCGAGTCGCGATATGAAAGCGCGGTTTCGGTGGCGCGGGATCGGCGGATCCGCGTTTCCGCGATCGAGGCCGAGTTGGGCACGCGCTACACGTCCGACACGCTCAAGGCCCTGCGAATCCGCTATCCCGCGGCACGTTTCGTATGGTTGATGGGGGCAGACAACCTGATCCAGATTCCCCGTTGGCGGGCATGGAAACAAATATTTAACACGATCCCCATTGCCGTGATCGCGCGCGATTCTTATGATTCAAGAGCGTTGTCGGAACTCGCGGCTGTTCGTTTTCGTCACGCGAGACTCCCGGAACGCGCGGCACGCCTGCTGCCCGCCGCAGTGACGCCCGCCTGGGCCTTTCTGCGGATCCGGCCGCACCCGGCGACCGCAACCGATCTGCGTCGCAGCGGCATGTGGCCGGTCGACGCGAACTGAGCGAGTGCACCGGCGTTCGGTGCGAACCGGAGGCGTAGTTTGAGAACGAGGATCTCGTCATAGCACGCACACAAAAGGCTCCTCCGCGGCCCACAGCGGAGACACTCCTGGCTCTCGTCGAAAAATCCCTCGATGACGACAAGGCCGATGACATCAAGGTCATCCCCCTCGCGGGAAAATCAGATATCGCAGACTTCATGGTTGTTGCCAGCGGCACGTCGGGCCGACGGCTCGATTCGATCACGGAGCATCTTCTCGAACGCCTGAAATCGGCGGGCGTGAAGGGCACCCACGCGGAGGGACGCCGCTCGGGAGAGTGGGTCCTGGTGGATGCCGGCGATGTCATCGTCCACCTGTTCCGGCCGGAATACCGCGAGCATTACGCGATCGAGAAGCTCTGGGAGGCGGAGTTTCACGACCGCTCATCGCAGGAGGCGATGCCCGCCTGACCGGAGGGGCGAAGGTTGGAGATAGTCATTGGCGCGATCGGCCGCCTGCGCGCGGGTCCCGAGGCAGCGCTCTTCGAACATTTCAGCAAGCGGATCACCGCCTGGCCGGTGGTCGTGCGCGAGTTCGAGCTCAAGCGGAAGGTTGCGGCCGGCAAGTTGCGCGACGCGGAGGGCGAACTTCTGCTGTCTGCGGTGCCGGACGGCGCCCATGTCATCGCGCTCGACGAGACCGGCAAGCTCGCGACCAGTGCCGGGCTTGCCGATGACGTCGGCACGCTGCAGGACGGCGGGTGCCGCGCGCTCGTCTTTCTGATCGGCGGGGCGGACGGACATGCGGACGCGGTGCGCACGCGCGCAGACCGAACGCTCGCCTTCGGGCGCAACACCTGGCCGCACCTGCTGATGCGGGCCATGCTCGCGGAGCAGATATACCGCGCGCAACAGATCATCGCGGGGCACCCCTATCATCGCGCGTGATGCTGGCGAACCGGCGTCGAATCGGGCACAACCACGACACATGAACCGATACATCGCGCACGAATAGGACTTGGCAGATGAACTACCTGATCATCATGCGCCACGGGCAAAGTCAGTGGAATCTCGAGAACCGGTTTACCGGCTGGGAGGATGTCGACCTGACCCCGGCCGGCGAGGACGAGGCGCGGCGCGCCGGCGTGCTCATCAAGGACTACCCCATCGACGCGGTCTATTCCTCGACCCTGAAGCGGGCGCGCCGGACCGTCGAGATGGCGCTCGATTCGGCGGCCGAGGCGGGCGCGGATCTGTCGGCGCTGCGCGACGGGGACGGTTGGCGGATCACTCGTGACGACGCGCTGCGCGAGCGCCACTATGGCGACCTGGTGGGGCTGAACAAGGCGGAGACTGCCGAGAAGTACGGTGACGAGCAGGTCCATCTGTGGCGCCGCGGGTTCGAGGTGCGGCCGCCCGGTGGCGAGAGCCTCGCGGATGTCGTCGAGCGGGTGCGCCCCTATTTCGACGCCGAGATCGGACCGTTGGTGAGGACCGGACAGAATGTCCTCGTGTCGGCGCATGGCAACAGCCTGCGCGCGTTGTTGCTCATCCTCGGGGAGTACACGGCCGAGGAAATCCCCGGTGTCGAGTTGCCGACCGGACGTCCGCTCGTCTTCGAGTTCGCCGATGGCGCCAAGCAGAAGAGCTATTATCTCGGCGAGTAGTTGCACCGCGCCGGTACCGCGCGCCGGCCTTTCTGCGGCCGTCATAACGGCTGCCTGTTTTCTTGTTCTTTCCGTTGCGGGAGACGCCGGCGCGCAGTCGGACCGGCCGGAGGCGGTCGATGATCGGTTGCAATCCGTGCGCGACGCCATCGCCGACGACGAGAAATCCGCCGCCGCGCTGGCGGACGAGGCCGCGGCGCAGGCGCGGGCGCTGGCGACACTGCGCGCCGAGCTCCGCGCGGCCGCGCGCGCCGTACAATCCCACGAAGCCGCCCTCGACACGATCGAGACTGAGCTCGTCGGGCTCGAGCGCGACGCCGCCGAAAAGCACGCGGCCCTCGATGAACGCCGGAGCCAGCTGGCGGGCACGCTTGCCGCGCTCCAGCGTCTGTCCCTCCGGCCGACCGCGGCGCTTCTGGTCAGCCCGGGCGATCCCAACGACGTGGTGCGCAGTGGTCTTCTGCTGCGGACGGCGGCGCCGCAGATCGAGCGCCAGGCAAGATCGCTGCGCGAGGACATTGCCGTGCTCGCGAACCTGCGGAACCAGATCGAGGTGCGCCGCGGCGCCCTGCAGCGCGCCGCGGTCGATCTGCGCCGCGACCGTGAACGGCTTGAGGCATTGTCGAAATCGAAGAACGAGGTGCTCCGGCAGACACGCGAGGCGCGGGCCGCTGTCGATGCCCGGGTCGCGCGTCTGCGCGAGGAGGCGCAAACCCTCGAGGAACTGTTGTCACGTCTGCGTGAAAGCAATTCCGCGGCGGTGCCGGCGCCGCGCCCACGCCCGGGCGCGCCGCCCGCGAATTTTGTGTCTCCGACCCTCGCGCCGGCTGGGCCATCGATCGCCCTGGCCCGCGGGAACCTCACGCCACCCGCCCATGGCCGCATGGTTCAGCGTTTTGGAGACCGGACGGATGCCGGGCCGCGCGCGCGGGGGATCACCTTGGAGATGCGGGCGGATGCGACAGTGGTGGCGCCATGGGACGGCCGGATCGCGTTTGCCGGGCCGTTCCGACGCTTCGGCCAAATCTTGATAATCGATCATGGCGAGGGATATCATACACTTATCGCCGGACTGGGGCGTATCGAGGCCGATGTGGGTCAATGGGTTCTCGCGGGAGAACCACTTGGTCGAACAGCGGACGGCACAGCCCGGGGGCGCGATGCCAGCGCGGGTGCGACAGGCGGGGGGCAGGCCGAGACGGCCGAAGACCCGGCGCGCGGAAGCAGGCTCTATGTCGAGTTCCGCCGCGACGGACAACCGATTAACCCGTTGCCCTGGTTGGCAGCGCAAACGAACAGGACACAAGGCTAATGCGTAAACTGATCACCGCGTTTGCATTCTCGGCGATGCTGACGGCCGTTCCCGCTGCCGCGATTGCGGCGGAGTCCGACGAAGAGACTTTCCGGCAGCTCGAATTGTTCGGCGACATCTTCGAACGGGTGCGGTCCCAGTATGTCGACGAGACCACGGACAAGGAGCTGATCGAGTCCGCGATCAACGGCATGCTGCAGGCGCTGGACCCGCACTCGAGCTACCTGAACGAGGAGAGCTTCCGCGACATGCAGGTGCAGACGCGCGGCGAGTTCGGCGGGCTCGGTATCGAGGTCACCATGGAACAGGGGCTCGTCCGGGTGGTATCGCCGATCGACGATACCCCGGCGGCGCGTGCCGGCATCGAGGCGGGTGATTTCATCACCCATCTCGACGGCGAGACGGTCCTCGGCCTCACTCTCTCGGAGGCGGTGGACAAGATGCGCGGGCGGATCGGCTCGGACATCCGGCTGACCATTCGCCGCGAGGGCCAGGAGGCCTTCGATGTGTCGGTCACACGCGATGTGGTGCGCATCAAGTCGGTGCGCAGTCGTGTCGAGGGCAAGGTCGGTTATGTCCGGATCACGACCTTCAACGAGCAGACCAACGACGGCCTCGAGACCGCGATGGCCGATATCAGGGAAGAACTCGGCGACGAGATGATCGGGCTGGTCCTCGATTTGCGGCGCAACCCGGGTGGACTGCTCGACCAGGCCGTGAAGGTGTCCGACGCGTTCCTCGACCGTGGCGAGATTGTCTCGACGCGTGGACGCGACAAGGACGATTCCCAGCGCTTCAACGCGCGTCCCGGTGATCTGGCGAACGGACTGCCCATCGTGGTTCTCATCAACGGTGGGTCCGCCTCCGCCTCCGAGATCGTCGCGGGTGCTCTGCAGGATCACAAGCGTGCGGTGATCATGGGCACGGAGAGCTTCGGCAAGGGGTCGGTTCAAACCATCATGGCGATCCCCGGGCATGGCGCGATGCGCCTGACGACGGCGGCCTATTTCACCCCGAGCGGCAAGTCCATCCAGCAGACAGGTATTGCGCCCGACATCGTGGTCGAGCCGGCGACGATCGAGACCACCGACACTCCGCAAAGGCTGCGCGAGCGCGACCTGCGCAACGCCCGTGACAATGAGGGGGCGGACAGTGACGGCGGCACCGTGGATGCCGCGGAGGAGACGGCGTCGGCGCGGCAGGACTACCAGCTCGCTCGCGCGCTCGATCTGTTGAAGGGCATCGCGACCTACAACGTCCGAGCGACAAACTAGTCGGCACCTGGATGGCTCGCTGGTGCCAGGCAGGATCATGAACGACGCGGCCGACGAGACTTCTTCCGGTCGTCGCCTGGGCGCGATCCTGCCCTGGGGCCTCGCCGCAGCGCTCCTGGTCGTGCTGGGGGGCCTCCTGGCCGTCGTCGTCGTCGGGTTGACGATGGAACCGGCGCCGGACGTCGCGGATGCGACACCGCAAATGGCGCCCGCCTCCGAAACGCCGGAACCCCGAGTTCCGCCTGTCGCCGACAGCCCTGAACCGGCACCAGAGACATTTCCCGAAACCGCCCCGGAAACGACCGAGGCCACACCGGCCAAGCCCTCCCCGGCTGAATCTCCACCGGCCGAACCGGATTCGGCCGGGCCCGCGCCGCGCGAAACGGTCTCTGCACCGGAGCCCCCCGCCGACCCGGCACCCGCGCCGGCGGCGACACCCTCTCCGGAGAAGGTAGAGACACCGACGCCCGAGGTTGCCGCGGCGCCCCGTATTCCGGTCTCGCCGGTGGCCGCGCCGAGCCGGGACGCGCTTCCGCCGACCCCGGATCCCGCGCTGGTCGAACCGTCGAGTTTCGGCCCGCTGCCGCGCATTGGCCCGACGGGCCGCGAGCCCTGGCAGGCCTACGCGCGTCCCTTCGACAAGCGGGACGATCGCCCCCGCGTGGCGGTAATTCTCAGCGGACTCGGCTTGTCGAGTGCGGCGACGGAGGCGGCCATCCAGGGGTTGCCCGGCGAGGTCACCCTCGCGTTTCAGCCGTTTGCCGACAATATCCAGCAATGGATCCGGCTTGCGCGCGCCGCGGGGCACGAGGTGCTGCTCAATCTGCCGATGGAACCGGTGGACTTCCCCGAGAATGACCCCGGCCCCCGCGCGCTGTTCGTGACGCTCTCGCCGGACGAGAACGAGGAGCGGCTACGCTGGGCCCTGTCGCGGGTGACGGGTTATGTGGGTGTGGTGAACCATATGGGCTCCCGTTTCACGACGTCGCGCGACGCGATGCAGCCGATCCTCGCTGAGATCAAGGCCCGTGGGCTTCTCTACGTGGACGCGCGCTCCTCGGCACGCAGCGTTGCGACGGTCATGGCGACCCAGATGCAGGTTCCGCGCGCGATCAACGACCGTTTTCTCGATGCGCGCGAGGTCTCGCGAACGACAATCGATGCGCGGCTGACGGAACTGGAGCGAATTGCCAAGGATGCCGGCGTCTCGATCGCGATCGGGCAGGCCTTTCCGGTCACGATTGAACGGGTGCGCGAGTGGGCACGGACGCTTGACCGCAAGGGTATCGCCCTGGTTCCGGTCTCCGCCGTGGTCAACGCCCAGGCCGACCGGTGAACGCGCTGATCGCGCGCGCGGAGGATGCCGCGCATTACCGACCATGCGCCGGCGTGATGCTGGTCAGTAAGGAGGGCCGGGTCTGGGTTGGCGAACGCAACGATTTTCCTGGCGCCTGGCAGATGCCCCAGGGCGGAATCAATCATGGTGAGAATCCGCAGGTGGCCGCGCTTCGGGAACTTGAGGAGGAGACCAGCGTGTCCAACGTCGCCTTGCTGGCCGAGGCGCCCGACTGGTTGAAGTACGAATTGCCATCAGACCTAAGGACCCGTGCCTGGAAAGGCCGCTGGCGAGGTCAGATGCAGAAATGGTTTGCCTTTCGGCACCTCGGCCGCGACGCGGACATCGATGTCGCGGGGGTTGCATCGCCGGAATTTGCGCGTTGGCAGTGGGTGCCCCTTGACGAGGTGCCGGAGCTCATAGTCGCGTTCAAGCGTCCCGTTTACGAGGCCGTGGTCGAGACCTTCCGACCCTACATGCGCTGATTTCAGGCCGTTGCGGGTTCGTTGCGCCCGGCGCGCAGGTTCATCACCCAGCAGGCGCCGCGGGCGATCCAGTTCGAAATCTTTCCGTGGGGCGTGAATCCGACGGCCTTCAGGATAAGGGTCACCGCGCGCTCCACGTGGCGTGTCTCGTAGAAGCCGTAAGCGCGTGACATGTAGGCCCGAATGCAACGCTTGCGGTCGTAGGGCTCGCCGTTGTTGTTTGCCGCGTAATAGGCATAGGCGAGCTCGTCATCCTCGCTTTCGCCGATTCGGCCGATTCCGACCATCAGTCGCTTGAACTTGCCGAGCCCCTCGATGTCCCGATACCGCTCCATGTGCGTGTAGAAGAGCTTGTAGTGGCGAATCTCGTCCTGGGCGATGTGGCGGCAGATTTCACGCAAGACCGGCTCGTCGGTCGCTTCGCGCAGGGCAGTGTAGTAGGACGAGGTTCCGACCTCGACCATGCATCTTGCCACCAGTTCGCCGCAGCACGTACCGCGCACCGATTCTTCGGGTGCGGTGGGAAGCTGAATCTTCTCCGAGAAGTCCGCAAACCGCGCGGTGAAATCGAAATCCGGATCGGCCATCTCGGCCCAGCGCGAAAGCGCCTGGCCGTGCTGCACCTCTTCGAGCGCCCAGCGGTGCGAAGCGTCTTGGAAGCCTGGATCGTCCTTGAAGATACTGCACAGATACTCGGCGTAGGAATCGCCGTTGTATTCGACTATAGCCGCAGCCTTCACGATCCGGAGCATCTCCGGATCGACCTTCGACGGGTCGAATCGCTCCCACGGAATGTCGTCGAGCGTCCAATGTCTGTTTTGAACTTCGGTCATGACACCACTGCAACGATCGGAGCGCGGCTCTCCTGTCCGCTTCACCATTATATATCGTCGGGCTGCCGCCGCAGTCAAAACCCTGTGCACAGTTGTGCACATATGGGCAAGGTACTGAATTTACTGGTAAACGAGGTTGTCCATGGCGGCGAGCTTCGCGCGTGCGGCGGCCGCGCGGGCCTCCGCCAGCGCAACCTGCGCCGCGTCTCCGCCGGCATCGCGAACGTCTTCGTTCGCGTCTTGGATATCCTTCTCGACACTGGCCCGATCGATCTCGTCCAGCGGCACTGCCTCTTCCGCGAGAACGGTGCAGCGTTCGGTCGTGACCTCGGCAAAACCGCCGGCCACGAAGATGCGGGTCTTGACCGACCCGCCCTCGAACACGTGGATCACGCCGGGACGCACGGTCGAGATCATCGGCGCGTGGCCCGGCAGGACGCCGAAGTCGCCCTCGGCGCCGGGCACCACAACCATCTCGACATCTTCCGAGAGCAGCAGCTTCTCGGGCGATACGAGCTCGAACTGGACCGCATTCTCCGCCACGTGCCGTCTCCCGCTAGGCCGCCTCGGCGGCCATCGTCTGGGCCTTCTCGACGGCCTCATCGATGGTGCCGACCATGTAGAAGGCTGCCTCGGGCAGGTCGTCATGCTCGCCTGCGACGATCTGCTGGAAGCCCTTGATCGTGTCCTCGAGGGCCACGAACTTGCCCGGCGAACCGGTGAAGACTTCGGCGACGTGGAACGGCTGGGACAGGAAGCGCTGAATCTTGCGCGCCCGCGCGACCGTAAGCTTGTCCTCTTCCGACAGCTCGTCCATGCCCAGGATGGCAATGATTTCCTGCAGGCCCTTGTAGCTCTGCAGCGTCTCCTGGACCGCGCGGG
This sequence comes from Rhodospirillaceae bacterium, assembly GCA_038132575.1. Taxonomy (GTDB): domain Bacteria; phylum Pseudomonadota; class Alphaproteobacteria; order UBA6615; family UBA6615; genus UBA8079. Next base: position 1,438 of record JAYPRP010000028.1, on the reverse strand, counting down.
CGGTGCTGTAATGCTCTTCGCCGATGATGCGCGCGTCCATGATACGGCTCGTGGAGTCGAGCGGATCGACCGCCGGGTAGATGCCCAGCTCTGCGATCTGGCGCGACAGGGTCGTCGTCGCATCAAGATGCGAGAAGGTCGTGGCAGGTGCTGGGTCGGTCAAGTCGTCGGCCGGCACATAGATGGCCTGGACCGAGGTGATCGAGCCCTTATTAGTCGAGGTGATGCGCTCCTGCAGGTTGCCAAGCTCGGTACCGAGGGTCGGCTGGTAGCCCACCGCCGAGGGAATGCGGCCGAGCAGGGCCGACACTTCCGAGCCCGCCTGGGTGAAGCGGAAGATGTTGTCCACGAAGAACAGCACGTCCTGGCCTTCCTCGTCGCGGAAATATTCGGCCTGGGTGAGACCGGTCAGGGCGACTCGCGCACGCGCTCCCGGCGGCTCGTTCATCTGGCCGTACACCAGCGCGGCTTTGGACTCGCCGTCGGGCTGAATGACGCCCGATTCCATCATCTCGTGATAGAGGTCGTTGCCCTCGCGGGTGCGCTCGCCGACGCCGGCGAACACGGAGTAGCCGCCATGGCCCTTCGCGATATTGTTGATCAGTTCCATGATCAGCACGGTCTTGCCAACACCCGCGCCGCCGAAAAGGCCGATCTTGCCGCCCTTGGCATACGGGGTGAGGAGGTCGACGACCTTGATGCCCGTGACCAGCTGCTCGGTCTCTGTGGACTGGTCCACGAACTCCGGCGCACTTCGGTGAATCGGGAAGCTCTGGGCCGTGCCCAGCTCGCCGCGCTCGTCGATCGGCTCACCGATGACATTCATGATACGGCCGAGTGTCTCCGGTCCGACCGGAACGCTGATCGGCGCGCCCGTGTCGACCGCTTCCTGGCCGCGAACGAGACCCTCGGTCGTGTCCATGGCGATCGTGCGCACGGTGTTCTCGCCGAGATGCTGCGCCACTTCGAGGACAAGGCGGTTGCCGTGGTTATCGGCCTCCAGCGCGTTCAGGATCGGCGGCAGTTCGCTGTCGAACTGGACGTCGACGACGGCGCCGAGAACCTGTGATATCTTGCCGACAATATTCTTGGACATTTTCTTCTCCTCGCCCGTTTTGAGCCGAGTGGTCTAGAGCGCTTCCGCGCCAGAGATGATTTCGATGAGTTCCGTGGTGATCGCCGCCTGGCGGGTTCTGTTGTACTCTATGGTCAGGCGGTCGATCATGTCGCCCGCATTGCGTGTGGCGCTGTCCATCGCGGTCATCCGCGCACCCTGCTCGGAGGCAAAGGATTCGAGCATGGCCCGGAACACCTGGACCGACAGGTTGCGGGGCAGCAGATCCGTCAGGATGTCTTTCTCGTTCGGTTCGTACTCGTACGCGGCGTTGCCCGCGACGTCCGTATCCGTTTCCGCGTCGGACGTCTCGCTCTCGGGGAG
>JAYPRP010000027.1:0-29973 GCA_038132575.1 Rhodospirillaceae bacterium | reverse complement strand
ACCCGAGCGGTGTAACGACCATTTCTTTTCGTGATTGATGCCAATTCCATCTCCTGTGGCACAGGAGTGGAATAAGACAGGTATATCGCCTACTTCCGAGGGGAACAGAGCCACTGCACGAACCTCATAAGTCCTTGCAATAGAAACCAGAATATCTCGGAGGATTTGGTGGAGCCGAGGGGAATCGAACCCCTGACCTCTACGTTGCGAACGTAGCGCTCTCCCAACTGAGCTACGGCCCCACCGATGCCGAAAACGGCCTGCGCGCGGCCCCCCAAAATCGGTCGCGGGCATCGCGGCGCGGCGGGAATATGGGTGCGGGCCGCCGTCCCTGTCAAGTCGTCTCCCCGCCAACCCGTTCCATCCCGCATTCCCGGTGCGCGACTGGACAGACGCAGGGGCGCTGGCTAGTCTCAAACCCGCTTTCACCAAGCGTTTCGGACGCACCCACGGATCGAAGACCATGGTCGCACTCGCCAACCTCATCGCCAACATCATCGGCCTCTACATGTGGGCCGTGATCATCTCGGTAGTCCTGACCTGGCTGGTCCAGTTCAACGTGATCAACACGTCCAACCGCCTCGTCTACCAGATCGGCGACTTCCTCTATCGGATCACCGAGCCCGTGATGCGCCCGATCCGGCAGGTGATCCCGTCGATCGGCGGGATTGATCTCTCGCCGCTGATCGTGATCCTCATCCTCGGCTTCCTGCAGCAGTTCATCCCTGAGCTCCTGCTACGCTAGAATCCGACGCGTTGTGGCGATGGCCCGACTCTCGCGCCCGTGGTAGATGCGGCGCTGTCAGGATCCGGGAGCGCGAAGCTATGACCGACCCACACGCGGACAAGATCATCGACGGCAAGGCCTTCGCCGCGGCCCTGCGCGGGCGTATCAGTGCCGACGTCACCCGGCTGAAGGACGAACACGGCCTGACGCCGGGCCTCTCGGTAGTGCTGGTCGGCGACGATCCGGCGAGCCAGGTCTATGTGCGCAACAAGGGCAAGGCCGCGGCCGAGGCCGGCATCACCGCGACCGACCACCGCCTCGACGCATCGACCTGCCAGGAAGAACTCGTCGTGCTGGTCGAACAGCTCAACGGCGACCCGGCGGTCCACGGCATCCTGGTGCAGCTCCCGGTGCCCGACCAGATCGACCCCAACGCCGTCATCGACGCCATCGCGCCGAGCAAGGACGTGGACGGCTTCCACGTGATCAACACGGGCCGGCTCGCCACGGGCCAAATGACCGGGCCCGACGCGGCTATGGTGCCGTGCACGCCGCTCGGCTGCCGGATGCTGCTCGAGGACCGGCTGGGCGACCTGTCGGGTCTGAACGCCGTGGTGCTCGGCCGCTCCAACATCGTCGGCAAGCCGATGGCAGCGCTGCTCACCCAGGCGAGCTGCACGGTCACGGTCGCCCATTCGCGCACGAGGGACCTCGCCGCGGTGTGCCGCGGGGCGGACATCCTCGTCGCGGCCGTCGGCCGCCCGCAGATGGTCCAGGGCGACTGGGTCAAGCCCGGCGCCGCCGTCATCGATGTGGGCATCAACCGGATCGCCGCTCCGACCGACGACGACCCTGACAAGACCCGGCTCGTGGGCGATGTGGATTTCGACGCCGCTGTCGCGGTTGCCGGCGCGATCACGCCCGTTCCCGGCGGGGTCGGCCCCATGACCATCGCCTGCCTGCTGGCCAATACGGTCACGGCCGCCTGCCGCCAGAACGGGATCGAACCGCCAGCCTGGTAGGTCTCGCACCTGCCAAGGCAGGCAAGCGCTAGCGGCTACCCGGGCAGGCGGTAGCGGACGACGCCCTTCGCGCGCGCCGGGTCCTCGACCGGCTGGCCCTTGCGCAGGACCTGGATCTCGCCCGCGCGGGCGAGATAGATCGCCTGCTGCTTCACAGCCGACAGGTAGCGCCGCCAGAGGTCGGGGAGGTCGTTCGCCTTGCGGCGGCGCTCGGCCATGGCACGGGCCACGTCCTCGGGCGACACCGACCCGCCGGGCTTCACCGCGGCAAGTGCGTCCAGGATCGCGGCAGCGACAGGATCATGGACTACGGAATCGACGGAAACCGCGTCGGGTTCCGCGCCTAGTTGATCTTCATCATTCGTATCTGTCATGCCCCTCACTAGCATGTAGGAGGGTAGCTGGACGACTCCCGGCGTCCCGCCGGATAATCCGATCGACCGTCGGGGATATCGGGGACCAGCATGATCGGTAGTCTGGACGCGCTCTTCGCAGCCACCACGCTGTTCGTCGGGGGGCATTTCCTCTTGTCGAGCGTGCCCGTCCGCCTCGCATTGATCGAGCACATGGGCGAGACCCGCTACCTGGGCTGGTACTCTGTCGCGATGCTGGCCGTCTTCGGCTGGATGATCCTCGCCTTCATAACCGCCCCCATCGAAACGCTCTGGCTAACCCCGGCGTCGCTGCGCTGGGTGACGGCCCTCGTCATGCCGCTCGCGATCTTCCTGATCGTGTGCGGCATCACCACCCCGTCGCCGACCATCGCGGGCTCCGCCCGTCCGAGACCGGGCGCAACCTAACCCGCGGGATCACCCGGATCACCCGCCACCCGTTTCTCAACGGCATGTCGCTGTGGGCGCTCGCACACCTGTTCGCCAACGGCGACACCCGGGCGGTCATCCTATTCGCAGGCATGCTGATCCTGAGCATGGTCGGGATGTTCCGGATCAACCGTCGCCGCGAATACCTGTTCGGCGCGGACTGGGGCCCATCATGCTGACGACCAGCGTCGTGGCCTTCGGGGTCATGCTCGCGAAGCGTACGCAAATGGACTGGGCCGGCATCGGCTGGTGGCGGTTGCAACTCAGCGTCGCGATCTATCTGGGCCTGATCTGGGCTCACCCGTTTGTGCTCGGGCAATCCGCCTAGCCCGGACTGGGATAAGGAGCGCGGTAGCTAATCGTCCTGCAACGCCTTGACGAGGCGGAGCCGCAGCGCCTGTAGCTTGATGAAGCCCTCGGCGTCGCGCTGGTCGTACACCTCGTCATCCTCGAAGGTGACATGATCGAGGGAATAGAGACTGTTCGGCGACTGCCGACCGACTACCACCACGTTCCCCTTGTAGAGCTTGAGCCGCACCATGCCTGAGACCCGCTCCTGGCTTTTGTCCACCAGCGCCTGCAGCATCTCGCGCTCGGGCGAGAACCAGAAGCCGTTGTAAACGAGCTTCGCGTAGCGCGGCATCAGCTCGTCCTTGAGGTGCATGGCCTCGCGGTCGAGGGTCAACGATTCCATCGCCCGGTGCGCGGCGTGCAGCACCGTCCCGCCGGGGGTCTCGTAAACGCCGCGCGACTTCATGCCAACGAAGCGGTTCTCGACCAGGTCGAGCCGCCCGATGCCGTTGGCGCCGCCAAGCGCGTTGAGCTTCGTGAGCAGCGCGGCCGGCGACAGCTTCTCGCCGTCGATGGACACGGGATCGCCCACCTCGAAGCCGATCTCGATATAGGTCGGCGTATCGGGCGCATCTTCCGGCGCCACCGTGCGCGAGAAGACGAACTCGTCGGGCTCGTGCCAAGGGTCCTCGAGCACCTTCCCCTCGGCGGAGATGTGCAGCAGGTTCGCGTCGACAGAGAAAGGCGCCTCGCCCCGCTTGTCCTTCGCGATGGGAATCTGGTGCTTCTCCGCGAAGTCGATCAGCTTGGTCCGCGACGTCAGCTCCCACTCGCGCCACGGCGCGATCACCTTGATGTCGGGATCGAGGGCGTAATAGCCGAGCTCGAAGCGGACCTGATCGTTGCCCTTGCCGGTCGCGCCGTGGGAGACGGCGTCCGCGCCGGTCTCGCGGGCAATCTCGATCTGGCGCTTCGCAATCAGCGGGCGGGCGATCGAGGTGCCGAGCAGGTACACGCCCTCGTAGAGCGCGTTGGCCCGGAACATCGGGAAGACGTAGTCGCGGACGAACTCCTCGCGCAGATCCTCGATGTAGATCTCCGTGACGCCGAACATCTCGGCCTTGGCCCGCGCCGGCTCGATTTCCTCGCCCTGACCCAGGTCGGCGGTGAACGTCACCACCTCGCAGCCATAGGTCTCCACCAGCCATTTCAGAATGACCGAAGTGTCGAGGCCGCCCGAGTAGGCGAGCACGACCTTCTTCACATCACCAGACGCCATGACACTGATCCGTTTCGCGTTGGGATAAATCGCGGCGGAGTATAGTCGCGCCTGCCGCCGGGGCAAGCGTGGGGGTGCGCCCTAGATCGGCCAGAGGATAGGCATGCCCGCGAGCGCAGCAGCGATGGTCGCCAGCCCGGCCAGCGCCAGCGGCAGCCCGGTCCCGATGGCCAAGGTGGACATGAGGATCCACGCGACCTGTCCGGCGCGGCTCGTGAGATGGGGGTCAGGGAAGGCAGGTTCCAGCGCCGAATGCTCGGCAGCCTCATAACAAGAAACTTTCCGCCATAGATGGTGAGGGCAAAACCCATGAGAAAATCGTCGATCATGTCCCGTCGATCCGGCGTTGGTTGCGCGAGTGGATCTTGGGTCGGGTGTCCTCTTCCCTTGGCCGGGAAGATAGTGGGCCGGGGCAGAAATGAAAAGTGCCGGTGCGAAAGCCTTTGTTTTAAATTGCTAAATCACCCGGCGGCGGCGCGCCGCGGCCGCTCGCTTTCCGACTTGAGCTGCCCGCAGGCTGCCATGATGTCCTCGCCGCGCGGCGTGCGCACCGGCGAGGGATAGCCCGCGGCGCGGACGATATCCGCGAAGGCCTCGATCCGCTCGTCGGTCGAGCGGTCGTACGGCGCGCCGGGCCAGGGATTGAACGGGATCAGGTTGACCTTGGCCGGAATGCCCGCAATCAGGCGTACGAGTTCGCGCGCATCGGCGTCGCTGTCGTTCACGTCGCGCAGCATCACATACTCAAAGGTGATGCGCCGCGAGTTCTTCACGCCCGGATAGTCGCGGCAGGCCGCCAGCAGTTCCTCGATAGGATACTTGCGGTTGATCGGCACGATCTCGTCGCGCAGGTCGTTACGCACGGCGTGCAGGGATACGGCCAGGTTCACCCCCAGCTCCGCGCCGCACCGTTCGATCAGCGGCACCACGCCCGCCGTGGACAGAGTGATCCGACGCCGCGAGATCGCGATCCCAGCGTCGTCCATGACGATCTTGAGCGCGGCGGAGACGTTCTCGAAATTGTAAAGCGGCTCGCCCATGCCCATCATCACGATGTTGGAGAGCTCGCGTTCGTAGATGGTCGGGCGCTCCGCCGTCGGCCATTCGCCCAGGTGATCGCGGGCCAGCATGATCTGGCCGACGATCTCCGCCGGCCCGAGATTACGGACCAGCCGCTGGGTGCCCGTGTGGCAGAAGCGGCAGTTCAGGGTGCAGCCCACCTGGCTGGAGACACACAGGGTACCCCGGTCGGACTCGGGAATATGGACGCACTCGACCTCTTTGGCGTCGTCCAGGCGAAGCAGCCATTTGTGGGTGCCGTCGGTGGAAGCCAGGTCGCGCGCAATCCCGAGGCGGGCCACCACGTAGCGGTCGGCCAGCTTGGCGCGGAGGCTCTTCGAGAGATTGGTCATGTCGTCGAACGCGGTGACCCCGCGCCCGTAGATCCACTGAAACAGCTGGTCGGCACGGAACTTCGGCTCGTCGAGGCTTTCAATCAGCGCCGCGAGCTCGGCACGGGCCATTCCGATCAGGTTGATCGGGCCGTCGGGCGCCATCGGTGGCGCGAACTGTTCTGGATTGATCGGCATGCCGGTTCACATAGGCCCGGCGAACCGCGAACGCAACCGCTTGCGCGTTTCTGAATTAGATCAATGCATCACCGGATCGGGCATGCAGACTGAAAGACATTGATCTCCAGATCACAGAAGCGAAGGCCGATCATGAATCACAAACACCGCAAGGTCCTGCATGCCCTGTTCGCACACCCCGCCAGCGCCAACATCGCGCCGCGCGCAGTCGAATCCGTCAATAAGGAATTGGGCGGTACGGTCGAGCAGCGCCATGGGGGCCGCATCGGCTTTCGTCTGAACGACCGTTTCGCCGAATTTAACCACCCCCAGCACACACTGCATCCCGACGAGGTGCGGCGGATATAGACATTCATCATGGACGTCGGGATCAACCCCGCGCGCGATTATCCGCTCTAGCGTCCGCAGGCCTTGTTGATCGCGGCGTGGGCGGCGCTCGTGCCCTTTAGAGAGTAGGTATCCGTTGTCGGGTTGTTCCGGCTCGACGTGCCCTTGACGGTCATGCGCGCCCCCTTGCGCAGCGCCGCGACAAGCGCCGAGTCGTCGGCCGGCTTGTAAGTCCAAGCGCTCTCGTCTTTGGTGAAGAGCGACCAGGCATCGCTGCCGATGCGGACCTCCACCTCGGACGCCTCCTTTAACGGATAGCCGATATCGACCTGAACGACATCGAACTCCTGCTGTCCCGGGTGATGCCAGACGAGGAAGAAGATCTCGCCGCGCCGAGACTGTAGGCTCGCGGTCTGGGGCTTAGAGACCATGTAGCAGAAGCCATCGTTGCCGCTACCCCGGGTATATGCATCCCAGTCGCCATACTGGCCGATGCGCTTGGCCTCCTGGGCGTGACCGGCGGACGGCGCGAGCAGCAACGGGACCAGCAGCAGGGCCGCGGCGACGAGCGGAATTCTGATGAAAGCGATCATGCACCGGCTCGTAGCAAGCCGATACGAGTCTTGCCAAGTGTGAAACCAATCAACGTGTTGTTATTATTCGGCCTTTTCTGGCTTCTCCGGCCGCCGCAACACCGGTGCGCCGTGCACATGGTCGGGCAGGTCCTCGATCGGACCGCCGGGCACCAACGAGCGCGCGGGAAACCGGCCAAGCGTTAGCACCCGGTCGTACATGACGATCGCGGCGGCAAGGCCGACATTCACGCAGAAGCGGGTGGGAACCTTCACCAGATGGTCGCAGCGCGCAACCAACTCCGGCGATAGCGAACCCCGCTCGGGCCCGAGCACGTAGGCGGCCTGGCGCGGATGGCGAAAGCTCGGCAGATCGACCGAATCCTCGATCAGCTCGACCCCCACCAGCGCGCAGCCGCGCGGCAGCTGGAAATCGTCGGGCGTCGCATACTCTTGGAGCGGCAGGTGTTCGGGCGCGTCCGACGTGTCCGACCGGCCACCCTCGCGCTTGGCATAGACCGCGCCGATCGTGAACACGAAGCTCGCGCCGAAGGCGTGGGCCGTGCGCATGATCGCGCCGACGTTCATCTGCTTGGAGATGCCCTCGACGCCGACCCCGAAATAGCCGCGCATTCTTGTGTCGCTCATGGGACCTTACTTGCATGGCCTTCGGGGCCGAGGCAAGTTGACCGGGCCGGACATTAGGCCGGCGGATTTCGGATCGCCGCGGTGCTTGCGGCAATAGCCAGGGGAAGTTATTCGATGCGTGCGATCATCTGCCGGGACTGGGGCGACCCCGCCGATCTCGAGCTGGGCGAGCTGTCCAAACCGGATCTCGGGCCAGGCCAGGTGCGCATTCGCATGCGCGCCGCCGGGGTCAACTTCGCGGATTGCGTGCTGGTACGCGGGAACTACCAGGAGAAACCGGACCTGCCCTTCGCTCCAGGGCTCGAGGGCACTGGCGAAATCCTCGAGGTCGGCGACGGTGTCACCGGGCTCGCGCCGGGCGACCGTGTCATGGCGCTGGTGGCGGCCGGCGCCTTCGCCGAACAGGCGGTCTGCAACGCGATGACCGTGCTGCCGGTGCCCGACGGCATGGACGATGTCACGGCCGCCGCCTTTCCCGTGGCCTATGGCACATCCCATCTCGCTCTGGTCCATCGCGGCAACCTCAAGGCGGGAGAGACCCTGCTGGTGCTGGGGGCCGGCGGCGGTGTCGGCCTGACCGCGGTCGAATGCGGCAAGGCAATCGGCGCGACCGTTATCGCCGCCGCCTCGACGCCCGAGAAGCTCGCTTTGGCGAAGGCCCGCGGCGCGGACCACCTGATCAACTATTCGGAAGACGACCTGCGCAAGGCGGTCCTGTCGATCACCGACGGCCGCGGCGCCGATGTCGTTTACGACCCGGTCGGCGGCGCGCTGGCGGAAACCGCGCTGCGCACGATGGCCTGGTCGGGCCGTATGCTGGTGATCGGCTTCGCCAGCGGCGATATCCCGGCCTTCCCCGCGAACTATCTGCTGGTCAAGAACATCGCCGTGGTCGGCGTTTACTGGGGTGCCTATAGGACGAAGGAACCGGACACCTTCCGCGCCGGGTTCGACGAGTTGGCGACCTGGTGGCGCGACGGCAAGCTTTCGCCCCACGTCTCGGAGGTGCTGCCCCTGGCTGATGTGCCCCGCGCGCTCGCGATGCTCGAGGGCCGGCAGGCGACCGGCCGCCTCGTGATCGACATCGACGGCTGATCCTCGCGCGCGGCATAAGGACGGACGACCCCATGACCGGCTCGCGGGACAGGCAGAAGCAGAAACGCGACGGGCTCGTACAGTCCCAGTACGAATCCTACCCCTATCCCGAGCGCGACCCGGCGGATGAAAAGACCCGCCTGATCGCCGGCTCACCGAGCAGTCTCCATGAACTGAACCACTATGTGTTCGGCGGGGCGCGCGACCTGACGAAACCGCTGCGCGCGCTCGTCGCCGGCGGCGGCACGGGCGATGCGGCGATCATGCTGGCGCAGCACATGCAGGACGCGGGCGTGCCCGGCGAAGTGGTCCATCTCGACCTGAGCAGTCCGAGCCAGGCCGTGGCGAAGGCGCGCGCGGAGGTGCGCGGCCTCGAAAGCATCCGCCTCGTGTCGGGCTCCCTCCTCGACGTCGCCAACCTCGCGCCGGGTCCCTGGGACTACATCGACTGCTGCGGCGTCCTGCACCATCTCGAGGACCCGGATGCGGGACTGCGGGCGCTCGCCGAGCAGCTCGCACCGGACGGCGGCATCGGCGTGATGGTCTATGGCGAGTTCGGCCGGACCGGCATCTATCACATGCAGGACATGCTGCGGGCGGTCGCACCGGCGGACGAGATGTCCGATGGCGAGCGGGTCGAGATGGCAAAACGTGTCGCCAAAGATCTTCCCCGCACATCCTGGCTGGTGCGCAACGGCCTGATCCGAGATCACGTCGGCGGCGGTGACCCGGGCGTTTATGACCTGTTTCTGCACGCGCGCGACCGCGCCTACCGGGTCCCGGAGGTTGTCGACTTCACGGCGCAGGCCGGACTGCGCCTGGTCACGTTCATCGAGCCCTATCGCTACGACCCCGACTGGCTGGTCCACGACCCGCGCGTCCTGAAGCAGCTGCGCGATCTCGATCCCATGGCCCGCGCGGCCTTCGCCGAGCTGTTCGCCGGCAATCTCAAGAAACACATCTTCTACGCGGTGCGCGAGGCGAACCCTGTCGCGCCGCCCGATACGAACGATCCGGCGACTATCCCGCATCTTCTGAACCAAACAGCCGAGGAAGCGGCGACCGCCCTGCCGCCTGGCGGCCGGATCACCGTCAGCACCGAGGGGCTGGAGACCGACATGCGGGTCCCGCCGCTGTCGCGCGCGATCGCTGGCCTGTGCGACGGCGCACGCTCGCTGGCAGAGATTCATACCGAGATAAAGGCGAAACGCTCGGAGCTCGACTACGATGCCTTCATGCGCCAGTTCGACGAGCTCTACAGGGTGATGAACGCGATCAACCGGATGGTGTTGCGGCGGCCGTCCTGAGCGCCGCTACGCGCTGTCGTTGGCCGGTGCGAAGTCGCCGTCGAGGCGATAGAGCTTCTGCAGGCCGAAGCCGCGGATATTGTGCTCGTCGAAATCACTGAGCCGGAACTCGTTCCTGATCTGGTCGTAAGTACCCTCGCTGACCAGGATTTCCATCGGCTCGCACACGGCCTCGATCCGCGCGGCGAGGTTCATGCCGTCTCCGTTTATTCGCGCCACCCCACCGCAAGCACCATGCCCGCCGTCGTGACGGCAAGCCCGGACCAGGCCAGGACCGTGGGCCATTCGTCCAGCAGGACGGTCCCGAACAGGACAGCGAGCGCGGGCGCGCCGGACAGCAGCACCGCCATTGTCGTCGCCGAGATCGAGCGGGTCGCGCGGGTCACGAGGATGACCACGATGAAGCTCGCGACGACGCCCTGGTAGACGGTCTGGAGTGCAACCTCGGGCCAGGGCGGGAAATTGTCGAACTGCAGCAGGCCCGACGGAAGGAACAGGATCCAGATCGGGATGTAGACCGCGGAACTGATGGTCGGCACCGCGATCAACGCCTGTACGATCGTCACGTTCCACCGCCGAAGCGCCGTCATGTAGAGCGCGAAACAGCCCGCCGCCCCCATGAGCAGCAGGTCCCCCAGCCACTGGCCGGCCGGCGCGTCGAGGCTGAAGCTGTCGCCGCCGACCATCGCGCCGCCGACCACGATTAGCAGCAGGCCGCCCATCTGGTAGCGCGACGGCAGCTCACGCAGCCAGTAGTAGCCGATCAGCGCCGCGAAGATCGGCATAACCCCATTGGTCAGAACGCCCGCATGGATTACCGGCGCGAGCGCCATGCCGCCGAACGATGTGAGCGCGAACGGGGCCCCCACCCCGAAGGAGAGGACCGCGCCCTTCCAAAGCGGCAGCCCGGCGAGACCGCGGGTCAACAACAGCGGCAGGACGAGAATCGCCGCAAAGCCGACCCGGATCGCGGCGACATCGAAGGGCGTGAGCGCGTTGAGAACCCCGAAGCGGGAGGCGACGATCCAGCCGGCCCAGATAAACGGCACGACCAGCCCGCACGCCAGGCCGACGGCGAAACCGGGGGCCTCGCCGGTCGTGTGCGCCGTCACGTCGCCGGCTCCGATTTCTTAGGGGAGGCGGCGCCCGCAAGCAGGCCAGGGCCGATCGCCACCAGGATGCCGGCCGTCACGACAGCGACGCCGGCGATGCTTATGACGGAGGGCACCTCGCCAAGGGCCGGGATCGCGACCAGCACCGCGACGGCGGGCGCGCCAGACATGATCGCGGCCTGGCGCATGCCGCCCAGCATACGCGCCGCATGGGCGATCAGGATCGAGGCGATGAAAGCGGCGACAATTCCCTGGTACACGCCCTGCAGGGCAATTTCGGGCCACGGCGTCGCGGACAGGTTGCTCGGCAGGACGAGCATCCAGAGCGGAACGTAGAGGAGCAGGTTGATACCGTTCACGATGACGAGGGATTGCAGGGCCGTGATGCCCCAACCACGGACCGAGGTAAGGAACACGGAATTGCAGGCCGCGGCGCCGAGGAACAGGAGGTGACCGCGCCACTGACCGGGCGCGCCTTCGGCGAGCGCCTCCCAGCCGGTCGCCAGAACGCCGCTGACGATCAGGACGATCCCGACGATACGCCACACGCCGAGCCGGTCCCCGAACGCGAGCCATGCGACGAGCGCGGCCAGCACCGGCATCGCACCGTTGATGACGATGCCCCCGTGGGCGACCGGCGCGTAGGACATGCCGGCGAACAGGAACAGCGCGAAGGGCGAGCCGGATGTCGCGGCGATGACCAGCATCTTCCAGAGCGCGAGCCGGGGCCAGCGGATGGACATGATGACCGGCAGCGTGCAGATCCCCGCAACACCAAAGCGCAGCCCCGCCATGTCATAGACGGTGAGGCTGGACGTCGCGCCGAAGCGCGAGACCACGAGCATGCCCGCGAACAGCACCATGACGGCGACGCCCGCCCCGACGCCCAGGGCCGCATCCCGGTTCATGGCGCGCACCCGCGCAGCAAAAAGACCCCATGCGGCTGGCTATGCGGCATGGGGCCTCGATGCTGTTCCGAACACCGGTTCCGGCGCGCGATTCGTCTACTGGGTGACGATCGTGGCTTCCGAGCGGTCGCGCACCTCGTCCACCGTGACGCCGAGTGCGAGTTCCTCGATATGGACGCCGCCCTCGCCGATCCGAAAAACGCCCAGCTCGGTGATGATGTCGTCCACCACCCCGGCGCCCGTCAGCGGCAGGGTGCATTCCTTGAGCAGCTTGGCCGTGCCGTCCTTGGCGTTGTGGTCCATCAGGATCACGACGCGCTTCACGCCGGCGACGAGATCCATCGCGCCGCCCATGCCCTTGACCATCTTGCCCGGGATCATCCAGTTCGCGAGATCACCGTTCTCGGCCACCTGCAGGGCGCCGAGGATCGACATGTTGATGTGCCCGCCGCGGATCATCGCAAAGGACTGCGCGCTGTCGAAATAGACCGACTTCGGCGTCTCGGTGATCGTCTGCTTGCCGGCGTTGATCAGGTCGGCATCGACTTCGTTATCGGTCGGGAACGGGCCCATGCCGAGCATGCCGTTCTCCGACTGGAACTGTACGTCCATGTCGTCGGGAATGAAGTTGGCGACCTTGGTCGGCATCCCGATTCCCAGGTTCACATAGAAGCCGTCTTCGAGTTCCTGCGCCGCGCGGGCGCACATCTCGTCGCGTGTCCAAGCCATTGTTCGTCTCCTTGCTTTCCTCTTCGCGTTCCGGTTCCCGGCGACTGTCAGCCGTCGCTCGTGGTCCGGAACTCGATGCGTTTCTCGAAATCCGAGCCCTGGAAGATACGGTCGGTGTAGATGCTGGGCAGGTGGATGCAATCGGGATCGAGCTGGCCGGGCTCGACCAGCTCCTCGACCTCGATGACGCAGGTCTTGCCGGCCGTGGCCATGGGCGCGTTGAAGTTGCGCGCCGTCTTGCGGAACACGACGTTCCCGGTCGTGTCGCCCTTCCAGGCCTTGATGATCGCAAGGTCGCCGACCAGGCCCCGTTCCATGACATAGGTCACGCCGTCAAACTCCTTGGTCTCCTTGCCCTCGGCGATGATCGTGCCGACGCCGGTCTTCGTATAGAAAGCCGGGATGCCGGCGCCGCCCGCGCGGCAGCGTTCCGCCAGCGTGCCCTGCGGATTGAACTCGAGCTCGAGCTCGCCCGCGAGGAACTGTGCCTCGAACGTCTTGTTCTCGCCCACATAGGACGAGATCATCTTCTTCACCTGCCGGGTCTGGAGCAGGAGACCGAGGCCGAAATCGTCGACACCGGCATTGTTCGACGCGATCGTCAGGTCCTTCACGCCAGAATCCCGGATCGCTAGGATCATGTGTTCCGGGATCCCGCACAGGCCGAAACCGCCCGCTAGGATCGTCATGCCGTCATGGAGAAGCCCGTCGAGCGCGGACTTGGCATCCGCGTAAACCTTCTTACTCATTTCTTCGCCCCGAATTGATTGTTCTGAACCTGCGTCTTGTGCCCGTTGCCAACTGAACCGGACGGGATTATGACGAACCGAGCGCGCCCTTCATAGCCCGTGTTGGGCATTTCGCGCAGCCCGGGGCGCAATTCAGCCCCGCGCTCCGCAACTATCGGGGCGGACGCGCGCTGGTCTAGAATGCTCGCGCATGCCACGTCCTTTCGCCTCCCCGTCCCCCACCGTGATCGCGATCGCCCTGATGGTCGGGGCGATGGTCCTGTTCTCCGCAGGCCATGGGCTGGTGCGTTTCGCCAGCGACGAGCTGCACTCGTTCCAGATCGGATTCCTGCGCTCGGTCTTCGGGCTGATCTTCCTACTGCCCATCATCCTCAAGGGCTGGGACTTCTCCGACCTGCGCGTGAAGCGCCCGAAGCTGCATATCATCCGCGGCGCGCTGTCGGCGATTAACACGCTCGCCTGGTTCACCGCCATCGCGATCATGCCGCTCGGCGAGGCCGTAGCCCTCAACTTCACCTCACCCCTCTTCGCCACCCTCCTCGCCGCGATCTTCCTCGGCGAGGCGGTGCGCGCCCGGCGCTGGACCGCGACCATCGTAGGGTTCATCGGCGTTCTGATCGTCGTGCGGCCGGGCGGCGAGACCGTGCAGCTCGGCGCCATCCTCGCGCTTGGTAGCGCGCTGTCGATCGCCGTCAACGTGCTGCTCATTCGTGTCATGTCCCAGGAGGACAGCACCCGCGCGATCGTCACCACCTTCAACCTGGCGATCGTTTTCTTCACGCTCATCCCGGCGGTGGTCGTCTGGATCTGGCCGAGCCCCCTCATGTGGGCTGTCACCTTCGCCGTCGGCGTCACGACGACGGTCGCCCACCTGATGCTAACCAAGGCCATGAGCCTCACCGAGGCATCCGCCATCGTGCCGCTCGAGTTCATCCGCCTGCCGCTCGCGGTGCTGATCGGGTTAGTCTGGTTCTCCGAGATCCTCGACGTCTGGACCATCCTCGGCGCCACCACCATCGGCTGCTCCGCTGTCTATATCGCCCGGCGTGAGGCGATGGCGGCCAGACAAAACGCAATCTTGCCGAAGCCATGAACCGCGAGCGCATTCTCGGGCTGCCCCGCACCCTGGTCGCGATCCTGGCGATGCTCACCGGCGCGGCCTGTCTCGCGGGCAACCACGCGCTGGTGCGCTTCGTCGCCGATGAGGTGGGCCCGCTCGAGACCTCCGCCCTGCGTTTCCTGTGGGCGCTCCCGCTGATGCTGCCCTGGCTGGTCCGTAGCCGGTTTCGCGTGCTGCGGACGAACCGCCACGGGCTGCATTTTCTCGCCGGGTTCATCACCTTCGCCTCGACCTTGTTCCTGTTCGGCGCGCTCGCGATCCTGCCGCTGGCCTTCGCCACGTCGCTCAGCTTCACCGCGCCCCTGTTCGCCGGCGTCATGGCAATCCTGATCCTCAGCGAACGGGTCACGCCCGCACGCTGGCTGGCGATCCTCACAGGCTTCGCCGGCGTGCTCGTGGTCCTGCGGCCGGGCGTCGCGCCCGTCTCGCCCGCCGCGGTCCTGCCGCTCGGCTTCGCGCTCGCCTACGCCTTCTGGTTCATTCTCATGCGCCGGCTCGGCAGCACGGAATCCAAGGCCACCACCACCATCTACCAGACCCTCTGGTCCGCGCTCCTGCTGACGCTCCTCGCCCTGCCAGGGTGGCAGTGGCCCAGCTGGGAGGCAACCTGGCGCTCCGCGGCGATGGGCGGCCTCGGCACCGCCGCGATCTTCCTCGTCGCCTGGGCCTTCGACCTGGCCGAGGCATCGATCGTCGCGCCCTTCGACTACATCCGCCTGCCGATGATCGCGACCATCGCCTACCTCGCCTTCGGCGAGATTCCCGACCTGTTCACCATCGTCGGCGCGCTGATCATCGTCGGCGCGACCCTCGTCTCGGCCCGGCTGGCCGACCCGCCGAAGCCGCCAGGGTGACTTGACTCCGCGGCGCGGCGGGCGGGTTAATGCGGGCGGATCGCAGCGACGGGGGTACCCATGGATTTCGGCATCTTCAATCTCATGAACCGCCGGCACCGCAGCCAGGCGGTGCCGCAGGTCATCGCCGAGACGGTCGAGCAGATTCAGGCCGCGGAGAGCGCCGGCTTCGGCATCTCTTGGTTCACCGAGCACCATTTCACCAACTACTCGATGGCGCCGTCGCCGCTGATGATGGTCGGCCATGTCGCGCCCCAGACCTTGCGCATCCGGCTTGGCACCGCGGTGGTCCTGCCGGCGCTCTACCAGCCCGCCCGGCTGCTCGGCGACATCGCCTTCGCCGACAATCTCTCCGGCGGACGCCTGGTCCTCGGGCTGGGTAGCGGCTACCAGGCCTATGAGCTGCGCCGGTTCGGCGTGGACCTCGCCGAATCCAGCGCTATCACGGACGAATGGATCGACTTCCTTTCCGACGGCCTCGGCCAGGAGAGCTATGAGTTTCACGGCAGGTATATCGACCTGCCCCAGACCTGGTTCACGGTCGATCCGGAGCAGAGCCCGCGCCCGGAAATCTGGATCGCCGGCAACAGCCCCGGCTCCCAGGCCCGCGCGGTGAAGGGCGACTTCCCGCTGATCGCCACCGGCTTCGGGCGCGACGCCGACACGCTGGCGGAGATCCGCGCGGGCGCGGACGAGACCTGGCGCGCCGCCGGCCGCGACCCGGACCTGCTGCGCTTCGGCACGCTGCGCTACTGCTTCGTGACCGACGACAAGGCGGCGGCGCTGGCTTTCGCCGAGAACGCGCGGTCGCAGGTACGCCTGTCGGCCTTTCTGCGGCAGGGGCAGACCGAGCTCGATGCACCCTGGCTGCCTGAGGAATCCTTCGACGGCGAGATGTCGCTCGAGGACATCCTGCGCTGGAACCCGATCGGCGATCCGGAGACCGTCGCGGAACGCCTCGTCGAGGAAATCACCAAGGTCGGGTCGGACCATATCGCGCTCTACATGACCATCGGTGACACGGACCATGAGGCGGTCATGGCCTCGATCGAGCGCTTCGGCAACGAGGTCGCGCCGCTGATCGAGAAGCAGCTCGGCCCGCTCGCGGGTGCCGGCCGGTACGCCCGGGCGCGGACCGCCGCAGGACAGGCGTCAGGATAGGCGCTCGGAACCGGTGCGGAGAACGGCCGTAAGCACGACAGGTGTCCGGCGCACGTACGGGCTCACGCCGCCCGCGGTCGTCGCCCATGCCGACTGGTCGATCGATCCCCGCAAGCGTCGGGTCGCGCGGGCCGTCCGCACCGAGCGCGGCGGCTACACGGCGCTCGCCCCCGAACCGGTGGGCAGCCTCGAAGATTTTTTCGACCGGCTGGCGGCGGCCGCGGGGCCGGGCGAAACAGTGCTCGCGGGGTTCGACTTCCCCCTCGGCCTGCCCGAACGATACGCCGAGGCCGCCGGGATCGGCCACTTCATCCCGGCGCTGCTCCGCTTCGGCCGCGGCCGCTGGACGGACTTCTACGCACCAGCCAGCACCCCCGGCGAGATCTCGCTCCGCCGCCCCTTCTATCCCGCGCGCCCCGGCGGCACCCGCCACAAGCATCTGACCGACGCGCTCGGTGTCGCGAACATCGACGCCCTGCGCCGCGCCTGCGACCACCCGACCGACCTGCGCTTCGCGGCAAGCCCGCTATTCTGGACCCTGGGCGGCCAGCAGGTCGGCAAGGCCGCCATCAGCGGCTGGCGCGACCTCGTCGCCCCGGCCCGGCGCACACGCAACGAGCTCCGGATCTGGCCCTTCGACGGCGGGTTCGCGGAGCTGCTGACCCGGCCCGGGATCGTCGTCGCCGAGACCTATCCGGGCGAGGTGTACGCCCACCTCCAGCTGCGGATCGGCGCGCCCAACAAGTCGAAGCGCAACCAGGCGGACCGACGCGACGATGCCCCACCCCTGCTCGACTGGGCCGCGCGGAACGGCGTCGAACTCTCCGCCGCGCTGGCCGCCGACATTCGCGACGGCTTTGGGTCCGCCGCCGACGGCGAGGACCGGTTCGACGCGGCGGTCGGCCTGTTCGGCATGCTCAACGTCGTCTTCGGCCACCGCGCGCCGGGCGACCCGCACGACGAAACCGTCCGCGACATCGAGGGCTGGATTCTCGGGCTCGACGCATCGCGGCTGCGTCCGCGTTCAGCATAAGAACCGCGTTTGAGCCGCGTCGGGCCGCGCGTTAAAAACAACGCCACGCAACAATCAGGGATCGGGGACGAACGATGAACGTGAACGGACTGGCCGCGGTGATCACCGGCGGCGGATCGGGGATCGGTGCGGAGGTCGCACGCCACTGCGCTACGGCGGGCATGAAGGTCGCCCTGCTCGACGTCAACATGGACGGCGCGAACGCCGTCGCCGCGGAGATCGGCGGGGTCGCCATCGAATGCGACGTCACCAGCGCGGAGAGTGGCGAGGCCGCGATCGCGGCGGCGCGCGAAGCGAACGGTGTGGGCCGCCTGCTCGTCAACTGCGCCGGCGTCGGGACCCCGGGCCGCATCGTCGGGCGCAACGGCCCCCTGCCGCTCGACGCTTTCAACACCGTCATCCAGGTGAACCTCGTCGGTTCCTTCAACATGATGCGGCTGTTCGCCGCCGATCTCGGCGAGGCGGACAGCTTGGAGGACGGCGAGCGAGGCCTGATCGTTTCCACCGCGTCGGTCGCCGCGACCGAGGGGCAGATCGGCCAGGCGGCTTACGCCTCGTCGAAGGGCGGGATCGTATCGCTCAACCTCGTCGCCGCGCGCGAGTTCGCGTCCCGCGGCATCCGCGTCAATACCATCGCGCCGGGCCTGATCGACACGCCGATGATGGCCGGCCTCCCCGACGAGGCGCGCGCGAGCCTCGCCGAGCAGCCCGAGTTCCCCAAGCGTCTGGGCCGCCCCGAGGAGTATGCGCAGCTCGTGATGCACATGTGCGAGAACGTGCTGATCAACGGCGCGGTGCTGCGTCTCGACGGCGCGCTCCGCATGGCGGCGCGCTAGGCCCTTGGCGGCGGATTCCCGGGTCGCGACGGCGCTCGGCCACTGGGCGCCGCGCTTCGTCGCCAACGGCGTCCCCCTGACGGACTTCCAGGAGGTCACGGCGTCAATCGAACGCTGGGAGGACTGGTGCGCCGCCTGGTCGGCCCGCGCAGCGATCCATGAGGAGATGGGACGCAAGGCCCTCGACGACGGCTACGAGCTCAGCGCCGGCGAACATCTGACGACCGCGGGCGTCTGCTACCACTTCGCGAAGTTCCTGTTCGTCAACGACATCGACCAGATGCGCGCCGCCCACATGAAGGCGGTCGAGTGCCGGCGCCTCGCGCTGCCGTTCCTCCAGCCGACGGGCGAGCGGGTGATGATCCCCTACGAGGGCTCGATGCTCGCCGGTATCCTGCGCCGCCCCGCCGGCATCGACCGTCCGCCGGTCGTGGTGATGGCGATGGGCCTCGACTCCTCGAAGGAGGAGATGAATTCCTACGAGCGCCTGTTCCTCGCGCGCGGCCTCGCCACCCTCACCTTCGATGGCCCCGGCCAGGGCGAGGGCGAGTACGAGTTCGCGATCCGGCCCGACTACGAGGCGCCGGTCGGCGCTGTCCTCGACTGGCTGGAACTGCGCGACGATATCGACGCGGCCCGGGCCGGCCTGTGGGGGGTCAGCCTCGGCGGCTACTACGCGCCCCGGGCCGCCGCCTTCGAGAAACGCCTGAAGGCCTGCATCGCGCTGTCCGGCCCCTACAGCTGGGGCGCGGTCTGGGACAATCTGCCCGACCTCACACGGGCTGCCTTCACGGCGCGCAGCAAATCGGCAACCGAGGACGCGGCCCGCGACGTGGCCGACCGGATGTCGCTCGAGGGCGTGGCCGAAAAGATCGAATGCCCGCTGTTCGTGCTCGCGGGCAAGCTCGACCGGCTGGTGCCCTACACCGACGCGGAGCGGCTGGCGGCGGAAGCCTCGGGTCCCGTCGAACTTCTGGTGGTCGAGGACGGCAACCACATCGCCAACAACCGCCCCTATCGCTACCGGCTCCAGTCGGCCGACTGGATGGCGGACCGGCTTTTCTAGGACCGGCACCGGCCCACACCCCGCACTTCCCCTGATCCTGAGCCTGTCGAAGGGCGAGGGCAACACGTCTCATGATTCGACAGGCTCAACATGAGGCGTCCGGAGCCAGTCAACCCGCCGCGTCATCCATAAACGCCGCGAGCTCGATGTCGAGCGCGGTCAGTCCCCCGGCGTCGTGGGTGGACAGCGTCACCTCGACCCGGTTCCAGACATTGAACCATTCCGGATGATGGTTCATCGCCTCGGCCTTGAGCGCGGCCCGGCTCATGAAGCCGAAGGCCGCGTTGAAATCGTCGAACTGGAACGTCCTGGCGATTGCATCCCGGCCCTCGACGAGGCTCCAGCCCGCTAGTGCTGCCAGCGCCTTCTCCCGGTCCGCGCCCTTGAGTTTCTCGGCCATGGTGGCCTCCTGTCTGTCCGTTTCGGTGTTGCAGGTGAAACTGACGACGCTTGGCCTCGGGATCAAGGCCCCCTATATGAGGCGTCATGGCAGCCACGGGCAGATACGGGAACGCGCCTTCTCTCGCCGATCTGGAAGCGATCGCGGGAGAGGCCTTCGCGACGATTCCGCGCGCATTGTCGCGCCATGTCGACGATGTGACGATCCATGTAACGGATTTCCCCGACGACGAGACCATGGAGGCGATGGAGCTCGAGAGCCCTTTCGACATCCTCGGCCTCTATGTGGGGGTCAGCCTGGATCAGAAATCACTGTCTGACACGCCGAGCGACATCGACCGGATCTATATGTATCGCCGACCGATCCTCGACTACTGGTGCGAGACGGAGGAAGACCTCTACCATCTGGTTCGCCATGTTCTGATCCACGAGATCGGACACCATTTCGGCTTCTCCGACGACGACATGGACCAGATCGAGGCAAACCCCGGCTAGACCCTGGACGAGAGCCCGAGCGCACCGACCCGACGGCGCAGCTCCGGCAACAGTTCCTCCGTGAACCACGGGTTCTTCTTTTCCCACGCGTTGGTGCGCCAGCTCGGATGCGGCAGCGGCAGGCTGTCCGGTCCGTGGCCACGCCAGTCCACGACCGCGGCGGTCATGGTCCGGTAGGCTGGTAGGTAGCCCTTGATCGCGTAGCTGCCGACATAGAGCGTCAGCGCGACATCCGGCATCACTGCGAGAATGGGCTCATGCCACAGCGGCGCGCATTCCGGTCGGGGCGGCACATCGCCGCCCCGCGGCAGGCGGCCGGGATAGCAGAAGCCCATAGGCATGATCGCTACCCGGCCCTCGTCGTAGAAAGTCTCCCGGTCCATGCCGAGCCAGCCTCGCAGCCGGTCGCCCGAAGGGTCGTCGAAGGAGAGCCCGCTGGCATGTGCCTTAGTCCCTGGTGCCTGGCTGATGATCAGCAGGCGGGCCGTCGCTCCCGCGCGCACCAGCGGCAACGGGCCCAGCGGCAGGCCATCGCATGCGGTGCAAGCGCGTGCGCGGATCAGCAGCGCGTCGAACGCGGAGT
Source organism: Rhodospirillaceae bacterium (assembly GCA_038132575.1). GTDB lineage: Bacteria > Pseudomonadota > Alphaproteobacteria > UBA6615 > UBA6615 > UBA8079. Next base: position 9,250 of record JAYPRP010000027.1, on the reverse strand, counting down.
CAGTCTTCGGCAAGGGCCCGCAGCTCGTCCACGAAGGCGGGCACGATCTCCGTCGCCGGCCCGTAGCGGCCCTCCTGAAAGAGGCCCGCGCCGAGCGATTCCTCGAGGTTGAGCTCGACGGCGTACGCCCCGTTCTGGCGGGCTTCCTGGACGAAGCCGGCCGCCGGATAGACGCTGCCCGAGGTGCCGATCGAGACAAACAGGCCGCACTGGCCCAGCGCCGTGCCGATCGCGTCCATCTCGAGCGGCATCTCGCCGAACCAGACCACATGGGGCCGCAGCGTCCCCGACGCCTCGCACGCGGGACAGGTCATGGCGGTCTCGATATCGCCCATCCCCTCGATCAGATGACCGCAGTCGTTGCAGCGGGTCTTCGCCAGTTCACCATGCATGTGGATGAGGTTCCTGCTGCCGCCGCGCGCGTGCAGGTCGTCGATGTTCTGGGTCACGAGCAGCACCCCGACGGGCCAGAATTCCTCGAGCGCGCCGAGCGCAGCGTGGGCCGCATTGGGCTTGATCTCCGCATCGTTCATCTGGGCGCGGCGCAGATTGTAGAAGCCGAGCACCGCCTCGGGATCGCGCGCGAACGCCTGCGGCGTGGCGACGTCCTCGATCCTGTGCTTCGCCCATATCCCGTCAGGATCGCGGAAGGTCTGGAGTCCCGATTCCTTGGAAATGCCCGCACCCGTAAGGATAACGATCGGGTCGGTGGCGGAGACATGGTCGCGAAGGCTCATCGGCAAAATCCGGTCAGGGGCGGGCCAGGGGGTAATCGAACTCGCGAGTATAGACCGGACCGCCACGCCCGAGCGCGGAGGAATAGAGCGCGAAGCTATCCACCGCAAACGCCGAGGCCTGGAACGCCACGTGATCCGCCAGGAACCCCGCGATGCGTTCCTCCCGGGTGTCGCGGCAGCGCGCCAGGGTCACGTGCGGGCGGAACTTGCGGCCCTCGGGCGTCAGGCCCGCGCGCTGGCAGGCCAGCTCGACCCGGCCCTGCAGGTCCTCGAGGGCTGCGGATTTCTCGACTCCCGCCCACAGGCTCCGCACCCGCCCCCGGGACCCGAAATGGCCAACGCCGCGCAGCGTGACATCGAGGGGCATCGCCGCGACCCGCGCGAGCGCGTCGTCGACATCCGCCGCGACGCCCTCGTCCACTTCGCCCACGAAACGCAGGGTGATGTGAAAATTCTCCAGCGGGACCCACCGCGCCTCCGGAATCTGTCCGCGCAGGCCCGACAGGCGCGTCCCGAGGCTCTCGGGAATGCCGAGCGCGACGAACAGCCGGATCATCCGCCGCCCGCGTCATCGAGGAACAGTGAAAGAATGCCGGTGTAGGTGTAGAGCCGGTTATTCGAGATCTCGCCGTTGCCGAAGAACCCCACGACCGGAATGTCGCCGAAGGCCTCGCCGATCATCATCAGCTCACGCGCGCCCGGCCCGAACAGGTGCGGGCCTCGCGCGACGCAACTGTGATAGACCGCCCCGCGAACCCGGCCGCCGGCGCGCCGTTTCAGGTCGCCCAGCATGCGCTGCATGTCCTCGACCGCGCTCGCCGCATCGCGGCGGACGAACATCAGCCGGTCACCGACATCGAGCGCCTCGGCCACGGCGATCAGACCATGCGCCGTATCCATGCCCGCGAGGTTCCGGACCACGTAATCCGCCTGGTCCGATCCAGCGACCGGGAGTGCGGCGTGAATGTATCCGGCGAGCCGCCGGAGATCGCGTGCGAGCAGTTCCCCGACATCCTCCTTCAGCACATCGAGCGCCGGCCGGCCATCGAGCTCGGCGACGAGATGGTCATGCATCGCGGTGATCGCGTGGGCCGGCCCGATCGGGGTGCAGCCCTGGGTGAGGCCCGTGGCGACGGGAACGGAGGGGTCGAACAGCAGGCCGGCGAGGCCCTCGGGTCCCGCGCCGATGAGTGGCTGCGCGTGTCCGCTGGTCGCGAGCCCGCCGACGAGATACGCGCCGGTGCCCTCGGCCAGCTCCGGCACATTGTCCACGACGCCCGGCGCCTGCGGGTTGCCGTGGACGATCGCGAACGCGCCATCCGTCGCCGCCGGCGCGGGAAACGTCCGCACACCGTCCGCCGGCAAGTCGAGGAGCATCACCGCCATCGCCGGAACATCGAAATACTCGACGCCGGGCGCGCAGATCGCCGGCGCCACCGCACCGCTCCAGTCCGCGATCCCCGTCCGCATCCGCAGGAACTCGACAATCGTATCGATATCGCCGCTGAGCGGGTCGGTCACATAAAGGAGCCCCACACCGCGCACGTCGGACGGGAGCATCGTCACGCAATGCTCGGCGAGGCTCTGCCAGCCTGCCAAGTGCGTGACGGGTCCCGCGGGATCGACCCCGGCATGGGCGAAGGGGAATGCGCGCATCTCGTCAGCCTGCTTTCTTCGCGCCGGCCACAAGCGCGCGGCGCACGAACGGCAGGATGCCGGTCACGATGCGCGTCACGCCTTCCGCGTTGGGATGAATCCCGTCGGACTGGTTAAGTGTGGGGTCCGCCGCGACACCCTCAAGAAAGAACGGGTAGAAGGGAACGTCGTGGCGCGCGGCCAGCCGCGGAAACACCGCATCGAAGGCATTCGCGTACTCACGGCCCAGGTTCAGGGGCGCGAGCATCCCGGTGAACAGGACCGCCGTCTCGCGGGCCTTCAGCGCGCGCAGGATCGCGTCGAGGTTCGCCTCTGTCTCCGCCGGATCGATCCCGCGCAGGCCGTCATTCGCGCCGAGCTCGACGATCACCAGGTCCACCGCCTCCGGCAGCGACCAGTCGAGCCGCGCGCGACCGCCGGCCGAGGTTTCGCCGGAGACGCCGGAGTTGACGACGGTCGCGTCGATGCCCTCGGCGCGCAAGGCGGTTTCGAGGCGTGCCGGAAAGGCATCCGCCTCGTCCAGACCGAAGCCGGCCGAAAGGCTATCGCCGAAGGCCACGATCACCGGCTTGTCATTCGCCGCCGCGGGCCATACCGATAGGATCAGCGCCAGCCAGACCAGCGCGGACAGCGCGGCGGCGCGCCGTATCGTCCCGCCATTGATGATACGGGCACGACGGCAGTATGTAAAAGGCAGGACAGATCTCATCGGTCAAAGGCGAACCAGCATGAATGAATTGCCCGACACGGGCCCCGCCACCCGGCATGGCGGCGATGCGGTTCCGATGATCGCGCTCAACGGAGCCGAACTTCATTTGGCGAGTGCGAGCGGCAACGTCAACATCCTGCGCGGAATCGATCTGACCATCGGCGCAGGCGAAACCGTCGGCGTCGTCGGTCCCTCCGGCTCGGGCAAGTCGACCATGATGATGATCATCGCCGGGCTCGAGCGCCTGACGGGCGGATCGGTCGCGGTCGCGGGCCAGGACCTGTGCGCGCTGGACGAGGACGCGCTGGCGCGTTTCCGCCTCGACCATGTCGGCATCGTATTCCAGGCGTTCCACCTGATCCCGACCATGAGCGCAATCGAGAACGTGGCGGTCCCGCTGGAATTCGCCGGCACCGGTAACGCGTTCGCGCGGGCCCGGGAGAGCCTCGCGGCGGTCGGGCTCGAACACCGGCTTGACCACTATCCCGCGCAGCTTTCCGGCGGCGAACAGCAGCGCGTGGCCATCGCGCGGGCGTTCGCCCCCCGGCCCCGGCTCCTGCTCGCCGACGAGCCGACCGGCAATCTCGACGGCGAGACCGGCGCGAACATCATCGAGACACTGTTCGCCCTGTCCGCGGAGCGCGAGACGACCCTGCTGCTGATCACCCACGACCCGGCGATCGCGGCGCGGTGCAGCCGGGTGATGCATCTGCGCGACGGCCAGGCCTTCGACGGCCCGCCCGATACCGGTGAAACCCCGGCGTGAACGACGCACCTCCCGCATCGCCGGTCACCTGGTCCCTCGCCGCGACACTCGCGCGCCGCGAGCTGCGAGGCAGCCTGCGCAGCTTCCGGATCTTTATCGCCTGCCTGGCGCTCGGCGTGGCGGCGATCGCCGCCGTCGGCTCGACACGCGCCATGCTGGAAAAGAGCATCAGCGCCGATGCGCGGGAGATACTCGGCGGCGATGTCCTCGTCGACATCGTGCACCGGCCGGCGACGGCCGACGAGCGCCGGGCGCTCGATGGATCAGGCACCGTGGCGGGCAGCGCCGAGATGCGGGCTATGATCCGCGCCGGCGGCACGGACAACAATGCGCGGTCACTGATCGAACTGAAGACCGTCGAGGATAGCTATCCCCTCTATGGCGCCCTGGAGACACAACCGGCGCTTCCCTTGTCCGCGATGCTCGGACACAGCGGCGACATCTGGGGCGCGGCGGTCGCGCCAGAGCTCATCGACAAGCTGGGCGTTGCCCTCGGGGACCGGGTTCGGATCGGCGACGCCGACTTCGAGGTCCGGGCAACCATCGTCCACGAGCCCGACCGGGTCGGGGGATCGGGCCTCTTCTCGCTCGGCCCGCGCGTGCTGATCGCGGACGCGGCGCTCGCGGAGACGGCGCTCGTCCAGCCCGGCAGCCTGATCCACTACAACTACCGGGTGCGCCTGCCCGAGACGGCGACGCCGGCCGGCTTCATCGCTGCGATTAACGCCGGCTTCCCCGACGCCGGATGGCGGATCAGGACGCTCGATGAATCTTCGCCCCGGCTGACCCGGCTGATCGGCCGCGTCACCCTGTTCCTGTCCTTCGTCGGGCTGACGGCACTCCTCGTCGGCGGGGTCGGCATCGCCAACGCCGTTCGGGCCTGGCTCGACGGAAAGACGGCGACGATCGCCACCCTCAAATGCCTCGGCGCGGCCCGCGCACTGGTCTTCCGCGTTTACCTGCTCCAGGTGATAGCGCTCGCGCTGGCGGGCATCGCCATCGGGCTGGTCGCGGGCGCCGCGCTGCCACTGCTCGCTTCCGATGCGCTCGCCGCCGTCGTTCCCGTTCGCGTGGCGGGCGGCATCTTCCCGCTGCCGCTGGCCACCGCCGCGCTGTTCGGGCTGCTCACCGCACTCGTCTTTTCGATCTGGTCGGTGGCGCGCGCCTGCGATATCCCGCCCGCCGGGCTGTTCCGATCGCTGGTGACGGCCCCGGGCGGACGGCCGCGCCCGGACTACATGGCCGCGACGGGCGTACTGGCGGTGGCGCTCGCGGCCCTGGTCATCGCCACCGCGTCCGATGCGAGGTTCGCGGCCTGGTTCATGGCGGGCTCTATCGGCGCCATGGTCGCGTTTCGCCTCGCCGCCATGGGGATCGCCGCCGTTGCTGCCCGAATCCGGCATGTCCGCCGGCCCGCGGTGCGGCTGGCGCTCGCCGGGCTTCACCGGCCCGGTGCGGCGACCGGCTCCGTCGTCCTGTCGCTCGGCCTCGGACTATCGATGCTGGTCACGGTGGCGACGATCGAGGGGAACCTGTCACGGCAGATCTCCGACGACCTGCCCCGGGACGCGCCCGCCTTCTTCTTCGTCGATATCCAGCCCCGGCAGGTCGCGCCGTTCCAGGAGATCGTCGCTGCCACGCCGGGGGTCGAGCGCAGCGAGCAGGTGCCGATGCTGCGCGGCCGAATCACCGCCATCAACGGGGTGCCAGCGGCCGAGGCCGATATCTCGCCCGATGCACGCTGGGTCCTGCGCGGCGACCGGGGCATCACCTGGGCCGGCACGGCGCCCGCCCACAATCCCGTCGTGTCGGGGAAATGGTGGCCCGCGGACTATCGCGGCGACATGCTCGTGAGCCTCGATGCGAATGTCGCGGCCGGCCTCGGGCTCGAAATCGGCGACACGATCACGGTCAACGTGCTCGGCCGTGCCTTCACCGCCACGCTCGCCAACACCCGGCAGATCGACTGGCAGCGCCTGGCGATCAACTTCGTCATGGTATTCTCGCCCGGCATCCTCGAATCGGCACCGCGCATGCACATCTCTATCGTGCACGCCCAACCCGACGCCGAGGACCCGCTGGAGCGCGCCGTGACCGACCGCTTCGCCAACATCACCGCCGTACGGGTGCGCGCCGCGCTCGAGACCGTCGCCGCGCTGATCGGGAATGTCGGCGCGGCGGTCAGCCTGACGACGGTCATCACCCTCGTCTCGGGTACCCTGGTGCTGGCGGGTGCGATCGCGGCCGGACGCCGTGGGCGCATCTACGACAGCGTCGTTCTCAAGGTCCTCGGGGCGACCCGGCGCGACATCGTCACCGCCTACATCCTCGAATACGGCCTGCTCGGGCTCGTGACGGCCCTGATCGCGGCGATCACCGGCAGCGTGACCGGCTGGGCCGTGGTGACGTGGCTGCTCCGGATCGACTGGACGCCGGAGCCGGTCGCCGTCATCGTCACGGCGCTCCTGGGCACCGCCATCACCATCGCGGCGGGACTGGTCGGCACCTGGCGCGCCATGGGACAGTCCGCCGCGCCCTGGCTGCGCAACGAATAGGTTACAAGGTCCGGATCCTGCCGCCCGGCGCATGAGGTTTCGCGTGAACGACAAACAGACCGATTCTGGAAAACAGGCGCCCTATGAATTGGGCCCGCGGCCGACACTGCACCCGCCCTCGGTCCACACGATGAAGATGGGCCACCTGCCGCTGACGGTCTTCGTGACCGTCGCCATTTCCAGCCTGTTCGCGCTCGCCTTCGAGCTCGGGTCGCCCCCCCCCATGGCCAGCGTCGGGCTGCTGGTCGTGCTGATCGTCTTCGCCGGGGCCGGCGCGAAGCGATCAGGGGGTACACGCACGACCGGCACCCGCTTCACGGTCGCCCGGGTGGCACTGACCTGCCTCCTGGGAGGCCTCGCCGTGATCCCGGCGGGCAATCCCCCCGAGCCGATCCTCTGGTCCATCGCGATCATGGGCGTCGCGGCGGCGGGCTTCGAAGCGATGGACGGGTGGATGGCCCGGTGGACCGATTCCGTGAGCGGCTTCAGCGAGAAGCTGAGCGCGATGGCGGGAGCGCTGCTGGTGCTGTCGCTCGCGCTGCTCGTCTGGCAGCTCGGCCTCGCCGGCGCCTGGGTTCTCGCGGCGGGCCTGCTCGGTTTCGTCGAGGTGGCCATGCGGCCGCAGGACGGAAGCCCGATCTACCGGATGATCCAGGCCTGGGGCGGGCTCGCCGTTCGGATCGCGCTGGCCGTCGCGATCGCACCGGGGTTGCCGGAGCCCGCCATAACCCTGCTGGCCGTCCTCGCGACCGGCGGCGGGGTCGTCCTGACCGGCGTCACGATGCAACAACGCCGGCGGCCCGCCTCGACATAGTTTGATAAAATTCAACGCGTTAGAGGCCGTCCGGGGACGGGTGCGCTGACGAAGAATCCGGCGAACGGGCGGTTGAATTCGCCCGCGGCACGCCCCATATTATTTGATCAATTCCATTTCGCATGACAGGGAACCCTTGGGAGGGTCACAAAACTATGGCGAATCAGTTTGAACACGGCACGGCCGTTCGAGGCCACGCCACGGACGCGGCGCAGATCGACGAGGGCCTTCGGTCCTACATGCTGCGCGTCTACAACTACATGACGACGGGCCTCGCGCTGACGGGCATCATCGCCTATCTGGTCGCGAACACCCCCGCCGTCCTCGGGCTTTTCTATGCGGTCGGCCCCCAGGGCCATGTCGCCGCGACGCCGCTGGCCTGGATCGCCATGCTGTCGCCGCTCGCCTTCGTCCTGGTGCTGTCCTTCGGCATCCACCGGATGCGGGCCTCGACGGCACAGCTCCTCTTCTGGCTGTTCGCCGGCGTGATGGGCCTCTCGCTCAGCCACATCTTCCTGCAGTTCACGGGCGCCAGCATCGCGCGCGTGTTCTTCATCACCGCGGCTACCTTCGCGGCGATGAGCCTCTACGGCTACACCACGAAGCGCGACCTGTCGGGCCTCGGGACCTTCCTGTTCATGGGCCTGATCGGCATCGTCCTCGCGAGCATCGTCAACATCTTCATCGGTTCGACGATGGTGCAGTTCGTCGTCTCCGTGCTCGGCGTGATCGTCTTCGTCGGCCTGACGGCCTACGACACCCAGCGGATCAAGGAGATGTACAACGAGCTCGACGGCTCCGAGGTCGCCGGCAAGAAGGCGATCATGGGCGCGCTCCGGCTCTATCTCGACTTCATCAACCTGTTCATCATGCTGCTGCACCTGTTCGGTCAGCGCGACTAGACGTACGAGAACACATCATTAACAAGACGCCCGGGTTTTGCTCGGGCGTTTTCTTTTGCGCGCGGGCGGGTCAGAATTTGCCAACAACACCGCAGCGGGGAAAATCATGGGAAGCCTGAAGGACAAGGTGGTGGTGCTGACCGGCGCGAGCCGCGGCATCGGCGCGGCGACCGCGCGTGAACTGGCTAAGGACCGCGCGCATCTGGTGCTTTGCGCGCGCAGCGCGGACGCATGCGCGGAAACGAAGGCCGCCGTCGAGGCGGCCGGTGCGACGGCCGAGGCCCACGGTTTCGACGTCGCGGACTTCGACGCCGCGAAGGCCTTCGTCGATGGCGTCGTCGCGGATCATGGCCGGATCGACATCCTGATCAACAACGCCGGCGCCGGCCTGATGGGATCGGTCGCCGACGTGCCCCCCGACGCCTATCTGGAGGTCCTCAAGATCAACGTGATGGGCCCCTACAACCTCATTTCGGCCGCACTGCCCTCGATGACCGAGCGCGACGCGGGCACCATCATCAACATCACCAGCGCCCGCGCCTTCATTCCCGACCGCTTCTACGCCGCATACTGCTCGTCGAAGGCGGCGCTACTGTCGATGACCCAGTGCCTGCACTTCGACCTGGAGGACAGCAACGTGAAGATCTTCGCGCTATCCCCCGGCTTCACCCAGACGGACATGGTGGACGCGATCTACTCGGACCCGCAGTTCCGCCAGGCGGCGCTCACGCCGGACCAGGGCCAGCCGCCCGAACGGCCCGCCAGGGTGCTGGCCTGGCTGGCGCGCCAGGCACCGGCTGACCTGGCCGGCGTACACAACCAGATCCAGTTCAACGACCTAACCCGGCGCGCCGGCATCGAGAGCGTCTGACGAGGGAACCCCCTGTTCATCGCCTGGGTCTATCCTGTACGCGTGTGCATATCCCGACCCAATCGAACCGGCAGCCCCCGAACATGACCGGCCGCCTCTCCTTCGCCGAACTGCTCGACCACCAGCCCGGCCAGTCGGCGCACGACCTAGCGCGCAAGGCACGGGAGCTGATGGGCGGGGATGCGGGGCTCCTCTACCTGCTGCGGCAAGAGAAGGGCGAAGACCGACTCGAGCGCGCCG
>JAYPRP010000026.1:0-30313 GCA_038132575.1 Rhodospirillaceae bacterium | reverse complement strand
GGTCGGACACCTGCGAATTGATTTTCGAGGATTGTGAGGTGCCCGAGGAGAATGTCCTCGGTGAAGTCGGCAGGGGCGTAAACGTCCTGATGTCCGGGCTGGATTATGAGCGCGCGGTGCTTGCCGCCGGCCCGCTCGGCATCATGCAGGCCTGCATGGATATCGTCGTGCCCTATGTGCATGAGCGCGAACAGTTCGGTCAGCCGATCGGTAGCTTCCAGCTGATGCAGGGCAAGCTGGCCGACATGTATGTCACGATGAACGCGTGCAAGGCCTACGTGTATGCCGTGGCCCAGGCCTGCGATCGTGGCGAGACGACCCGCAAGGATGCGGCCGGTGCCATCCTCTACGCCGGGGAAAAGGCAACCTGGATGGCGCTCGAAGCGATCCAGACCCTCGGCGGCAACGGCTACGTCAACGAGTATCCCACTGGCCGCCTGCTGCGCGACGCGAAGCTCTACGAAATCGGCGCCGGCACGTCGGAGATTCGCCGGATGCTGATCGGTCGCGAACTGTTCGAGGAAAGTGCGTGATGCGGCGCATTTCCACGAACTCGTTTTTCGAGAAGGCCGCGGGTTATTCCCGCGCGGTCGTCGATGACGACTATGTGCACGTCTCCGGCACCACCGGCTTCGACTACGAGACGATGGAAATCTCTGACGATGTCGCCGAGCAGGCCCACCAGGCCTTCACCAATATCGCGCGCGCCCTCGCGGCTGCGCGAGTTTCCTTCGCCGACCTGGTGCGGGTGACCTACTACATCACGAATGCGGACGACTTCGAGGCGCTGGCGCCGGTCTGCAAGCAGTATCTGGGCCCCAATCCGCCTGCGGCGACGGCGCTGGTCACTCAATTGATCGATCCACGTATCAGAATCGAGATCGAGGCCACCGCGCGTCGCCCTGATCCGAACCGTAATCGCATCGTCGGTCGGGGGCAGGAGTGATGGGAGCCGCCATGGTCATCGGCGCGAGCCGGGGCATCGGCCTAGGCCTTGCGCAGCGCTATGCGGAAGACGGCTGGCAGGTCCATGCGACCACCCGTAGTCCCGGGAACCCGGGCGAACTGGGCGCAATCGACGGCGACGTCTCGATCTACGGGCTGGATGTGCGCAATGCCGAGGAGATTGCGGCGCTGGCCCGGGATCTTGGGGACCGTCCGATTGATCACCTGGTTCACAGCGCGGGCGTCCTGCGCGGCGTCGGTCGCGAGGAGATGATGGCCGTGAATGCCGACGCCCCGTTCAACGTGGTTGGCGCGCTGTTCGATGCCGTGGTGCGCAGCGCGGAAAAGAAGATCGCGATCCTGACGAGCCAGATGGGTGCGCGTCACGGCGGCGATACGCCGACCAGCCCCTATGGCGAGTCAAAGTGCATCCTCAACGATCGTTTTCGCGAGATCGAGCCCGAATGGCGCGCGGCGGGCGTGACGTCGGTGGTGTTTCATCCGGGCTGGGTCGCAACCGAGATGGGCGGCCGCGGTGCACCGGTGAGTGTCGACGAGAGCGTGACCGGGCTTCGCCGAGCGATAGCCGACATGACCGCCGAGGACAGCGGCAAGTTCCTGACATGGAAGGGCGCCGAACACCCATGGTGAGGTATTTGGACACTGTTTGGGGGCGGGTGTGACCACGGTGGCTATTATCGGGGCGAGCCGGGGTGTCGGACTGGAACTTGCGCGGCAGTACGCTGCCGCCGGCTGGCGGGTCCACGCGACAACGCGAAATGTCGCGGCTCCGAGGGCGCTCGGCGCAATCGGCGGCGATGTTCATCTGTATCCGCTAGATGTCGCCGATGATGGGCAGATTGCCGCGCTCGCGGATGCGCTCGACGGGGAGGCGATCGACATCCTGATTCACAACGCAGGCATCAATGCCAGACGCGGCAAGGCCGATCCGAAGACGACGGCCATGTCTATGCGGGTCAACGCCGAGGCGCCCATCGCTACAGTTACGGCGCTGCGCGAATGGGTTGCGGCGCGCGGGGAGAAGAAGGTCGCGGTCATGTCGAGCATTCAGGGCTCGGGCCGCCCGCGCGCCGGCAGTCCTGACCTCTATGGGGATTCCAAGGGCGAACTGAACCGTAGGTTTCGTGAAATCAAACCCGCGTGGCGGCCCCGGGGGATCACCGCCGTGGCATTGCATCCGGGAAATGTGCGCACAGACATGACTGGGGCGCATGCATCGATTTCGCCCGAGGAGAGCGTGCGCGGCATACGCAACCTGATGGCGGGCCTGACATCGGAGGACAGCTGGCGTTTCCTCGATTACCGGGGCCGGGAGCTTGCATGGTGACCGCAATCCAGCGAAGGCATAGGTTATGTTGCTGAGTGATGAACAGGTGATGATCCGTGACATTGCTCGAAGTTTTGCGGTGGAACAGCTCGCGCCCAATGCGGCGGACTGGGACCGGGAATCGCTCTATCCGGCCGAGGCGGTTGCCGGCATGGCCGGCCTGGGCCTGCTCGGCATGGTCGTTCCCGAGGAATGGGGTGGCGCGGGCGCGGATACGCTCACCCACGCACTGGCGCTCGAGGAGATCGCGGCCGGCGATGGCGCGTGCTCGACGATTATGGCTGTCCATAACTCCGTCGCCTGCCTGCCGGTGCTGAACTTCGGCACCGAGACCCAGAAAGAGAGGTTCCTGCGGCCGCTGGCGTCGGGCGAGATGCTCGGTGCGTTCGCGCTTACGGAACCCGGCTCCGGGTCGGACGCCGCCGCGATCCGCACTCGTGCTGAGAAGCGCGGCAACACCTACGTGCTGAACGGCACAAAGCAGTTCATCACCTCGGGAAAGAATGCGGATTTGGCGATCGTCTTCGCCAAGACCGATCCGGAGGCCGGCGGCAAGGGCATGAGCGCCTTCATCGTGCCGACGGACACGCCGGGGTATCGTGTCGCCTCGGTCGAGGCGAAGATGGGTCAGCGGGCATCCGACACCTGTCAGCTCATCTTCGACGACATGGAGCTGACCCCCGACCTGCTGCTCGGCGAGGAGGGAGAGGGCTACCGCATCGCGCTCTCGAACCTAGAAGGCGGGCGTATCGGCATTGCCGCCCAGGCAATCGGCATGGCCCGCGCGGCCTATGAACATGCCCTGGCCTACGCGCGCGAACGCGAGACCTTCGGCAAGGCGATCATCGAGCACCAGGCGGTGACGTTCCTGCTGGCGGACATGCGCACGAAGTTGGAGGCGGCTCGGCAGCTCACGCACAATGCCGCGCGGATGCGCGATGCGGGCGCGCCATGCCTGACCGAGGCAGCGATGGCCAAGCTCTACGCCTCCGAGATCGCGGAAGAGGTCTGTTCCGACGCAATCCAGATTCACGGCGGTTACGGTTACCTACAGGATTTTCCGGTGGAGCGGATATTTCGCGACGTGCGGGTCACCAAGATCTACGAGGGCACGAGCGATATCCAGCGGCTGATCATCGGGCGTGACATCGCCGTCGCCTGAGTCCGGGATACAAACAAACAAGCATGAGGGGAACCTGAATGTCCGACGCACCCATCGAGTTCTTTTTCGATTTCAACAGCCCCTATGGCTACATCGCTGCGCACAAGATCGGCGAGATCACGGCAGCGCACGACAGGTCCGTTGACTGGAAGCCGTTCCTGCTCGGAGCCGTCTTTAAGGTGACGGGCGCGCAGCCGCTGCCCCTTGTGCCGATGAAGGGCGAGTATGCGCGCCACGACTTTGCCCGCTCGGCGCGCTTTCACGGCGTCACCTACAATCCGCCGGAGAGCTTCCCGTTCTCGCCCACGGCGGCCTCGCGCGCTGTCTACTGGGCCAAGCGCGAGGGGAGGGCCGGCGAGATGACCCTCGCGCTCTACAACGCGGCGCTTGGCGCTGGACAGGACATCGCCGCGCCGGAAGCTGTTGTGTCCGTTGCGGCCGCTGCTGGCTTCGATGGTGACGCGGTCGCCGCCGGCATTCAAAATCCGGCGATCAAGGAAGAGCTTAAGGCCGTCACCGATGACGCGATTGCGCGCGAGATATTCGGATCGCCCTTCATGATCGTTGATGGAGAGGCTTTCTGGGGCGCCGACCGGCTGGACATGGTCGAGCGCTGGCTCGAGACAGGTGGCTGGTAGACCGGATCATTCGGAGGAGATGATGTCCTGGTAGAGCGCTCTGTCTATATTCCCGCCCGACAGCACAACGCCCACGGTGCGGCCGGCCATGGTGTCGCGTTCCCGCATCAGCGCGGCCAGTGCCGCGGCGCCGGCACCCTCGGCCAGGTTGTGGGTGGCCTCATAGTAAAGCCGGATCGCGGCCCGCATTTCGTCCTCGCCGACCGTGACCACCCGAGACGCGTATTTGCAGACGATCGGTACCGCAGCCGCGGCAGGAACGCGGCAGGCCAGCCCGTCGGCGAAGGTGTCGGCGCTGTTCGTCGAAACGGCCTCGCCCTTGGCGAACGAAATTGCGTAGGCAGGCGCGTTCTTCGCGACCACGCCGACGATTTCCGTCTTCAGGCCGAGCGCTTCGCGGGCGGCGATGCAGCCGGTGATTCCCGACCCGAGACCGATGGGGACATACAGCGTCTCGACGTCCGGCGCGGCGCCCAGAAGTTCCATCCCATAGGTGGCAACGCCATGGGCCAGCGTCATCTCGAAGGACGGAACCATCTCGAGCCCGCGTGCGTTCGCGAGCCCCTCTGTGTATTCGAGCGCGGCCTGAAAGTCGTGGCCATGCACGACCAGCTCGGCCCCGAACGCCTGGGTCGCCATGTTTTTCTCAACGGAGTTTCCCTCGGGCACAACGATCACCGCGTCGATGCCGTTGGCGCGTGCGCCAAAGGCGATGGACTGCCCGTGATTGCCGCGGGTGGCCGCGATCACGCCGCGAACGTCGGGCCGCTGCTCGCGGAGATTGCGCATGTAGACGAGGCCGCCGCGAACCTTGAACGCGCCCGTCGGCGTGTGGTTCTCGTGCTTCACCCAGACATTCGCGCCCGTCGCCTGTGCCAGCAGTGGCCAGGTATATTGCGGGGTCGGTGCCATGGCCGCGTAGACGGTCTCGGCGGCGGCCTCGATTTCGGATTTCGTCGGCAGGTCGCTCATCACCGCGCTTTTAGCACAGCACGCGATTGGGCCAAGACCGCAACCCGGAGCCATTCGTCATGACTATTCTCAAATCGAGCGTCGATACCCGTTCGGATTTGTTCAAGGGGAACGCCGCGGCAATGAAGGATGCCGTCGCGGACCTTCGCGAGAAGGTTGCGCAGATCGAGCAGGGCGGCGGCGAGAAGGCCCGCGCGCGTCATCTTGGGCGCGGCAAGCTGCTGCCGCGCGACCGCATCGACACGCTTCTGGACGAGGGCGCACCGTTCCTGGAATTTTCGCAGTTCGCCGGCTGGGAGATGTATGAGGATACAGTTCGCGCTGGCGGCATCCTGACGGGGATCGGGCGGGTCTCAGGTCGCGAGTGCGTGATCGTCGCCAACGATGCCACAGTCAAGGGCGGCACCTACTTTCCGATCACCGTGAAGAAACACCTTCGCGCACAGGAGATTGCGCGACAGAACAATCTACCATGCATCTATCTCGTCGATTCCGGCGGTGCGAACCTGCCCCAACAGGACGATGTGTTCCCCGACCGGGATCATTTCGGGCGTATCTTCTACAACCAGGCGACCATGTCGTCGGAGGGCATCCCGCAGATTGCCTCGGTGATGGGCTCGTGCACGGCGGGCGGCGCCTATGTGCCCGCGATGTCGGACGAGGCGATCATCGTCAAGGGCCAGGGCACGATCTTTCTCGCCGGTCCGCCGCTGGTGAAGGCCGCGACGGGCGAGATCGTTTCGGCCGAAGATCTGGGCGGTGCGGATGTCCATACGCGGATTAGCGGCGTTGCCGATCATCTGGCCGAGGACGACACCCACGCATTGTCGCTCGTTCGCCGGATCGTCGCCAATCTCAACCGGCCCAAGCGGATCGACCTCGAGTTGGCGGAAGTGCGCGATCCGCTCTATGTAGCCGAAGAGCTCTATGGCGTTGTGAACACCGACATCCGAAAACCCTACGACGTGCGCGAGGTGATCGCGCGGATTGTCGACGGAAGCGAGTTCGACGAGTTCAAGGCGCGGTACGGTGAAACGCTGGTGACCGGGTTCGCACGGATTCACGGCTATCCGGTCGGGATCGTTGCGAACAACGGTATACTGTTCTCGGAATCGGCCCAGAAGGGCGCGCATTTCATCGAGCTGTGCAGCCAGCGCGGCATTCCACTTGTCTTCCTACAGAACATCTCCGGCTTCATGGTCGGCCAGAAGTACGAGGCGGGCGGTATCGCCAAGGACGGGGCGAAGATGGTGACAGCCGTCGCTTGTGCCGCCGTGCCGAAGTTCACGGTGATAATCGGCGGCAGTTTCGGCGCGGGCAACTACGGTATGTGCGGCCGTGCCTACAGCCCTCGTTTCCTGTGGATGTGGCCGAATGCACGAATCTCCGTGATGGGTGGCCCGCAGGCGGCGAATGTGCTGGCCCAGGTGCGCCGCGACAACATCGAGGGGCGGGGCGAGAGCTGGTCGGCCGAGGACGAGGCCGCGTTCAAGGAGCCCATCGAGGACCAGTACGAGAGCCAGGGCCATCCCTACTATGCGAGCGCGCGGCTGTGGGACGACGGCATCATCGACCCCGCCGACACGCGCCGGGTTCTCGGCCTGGGCCTTTCGGCTGCCCTCAACGCACCGATCGAAGAAACACGCTTCGGCGTGTTCAGGATGTAGCCATGAGCAGCGACGTAATTCGACTCGAAATCTCCCGCGGAGTTGCCCGGATCACCATGGCGCGGCCGGAGAAACACAACACCTTCGATGATGTGCTGATCGCCGATCTGACCGACGCTTTCGAGAGTGCCGGCACCGATGACGCGGTGCGCGTCGTTGTCCTCGAGGCCAAGGGCAAGAGTTTCTCGGCCGGCGCCGATCTCGGCTGGATGGAGCGCATGGCAGACTATTCCGAGGCGGAGAACCTTGCCGACGCGCGCAAGCTCGCGCATATGGTGCGCGTCCTCAACGAACTCCCCCGACCGACCATTGCGCGGGTGCAGGGGGCAGCATTCGGCGGCGGTGTCGGGCTGGTCGCGGCCTGCGACATTGCGCTGGCATCACACGCGGCGAGCTTCTGCCTGTCCGAGGCCCGGCTCGGACTGATCCCGTCGGTGATCAGCCCCTATGTGGTCGAGGCGATCGGTGCGCGTGCCGCGCGGCGATACTTCCAGACCGCCGAACGTATCGATGCAGAACAGGCCCAAGCGCTGGGTCTCGTGCACGAGGTTGTGCCGCACGAACGGCTGGACAGCCGGCTTGCAGAACTAGTTGGGCATCTGCTGGACAACGGACCCGCCGCGATGGCGGCCTCGAAAGAACTGATCCGGCGCGTTGCGTCCGGACCCGTCGATGACGCGATGGTCGAAGATACTGCGCGCCGCATCGCCGATATACGGGCGACGGCGGAAGGTCGGGAGGGGCTGCGCGCCTTCCTGGAGAAACGGGGACCGAAGTGGCGTACGATGTCAGTAGCCTGAGCG
This sequence comes from Rhodospirillaceae bacterium, assembly GCA_038132575.1. Lineage (GTDB taxonomy): Bacteria > Pseudomonadota > Alphaproteobacteria > UBA6615 > UBA6615 > UBA8079. Next base: position 22,778 of record JAYPRP010000026.1, on the reverse strand, counting down.
TCGGGATCAGCCACCTTGGCTGGCTTGGCGCGGTTGTGTTCTCTGCCGTCATCGTGTGGTTGGTCGCGTTGGGCGTCACGGATCACCTGGGGCTTCATACCCTTGTGATCCTCGGCGCCGTTTTTGGCGCGGCGGGCCTGTTCCTGCTCGTGTTCGCGGAAATCATGCGATATGTCCGCGAGGCGGACCGCAAGGGTGGAGATAACCCATGATCAAGCGGCTGATGATTGCAAACCGCGGCGAGATCGCGGTCCGGGTGGCGCGCACGGCGAAGCGCATGGGCATCCACGTCATCGCGGTTTACTCCGACACCGACGCCGGGGCCATGCATGTGGCCGTGGCGGACGAGGCGGTTCGAATCGGCCCCGACGCCGCGGCCGAAAGCTATCTCAATATCGCATCGGTGATCGATGCTGCTCGCGTGACCCGCGCGGATGCCGTCCACCCCGGCTACGGATTTCTATCCGAGAACGCGGCATTCGCCGAGGCCTGCGCCGCGGCGGGTATACGCCTGGTCGGACCGAGCGCGGAAGCGATGCGGGCTATGGGCGACAAGGCTGCCTCGAAGGCGGTTATGGCCGCAGCCAATGTGCCGTTGGTGCCCGGCTATCACGAAGCGGACCAGGATCCGGCGGTGCTCGCCCGCGCGGCCGGCGAGATCGGGTTTCCGGTCCTTATCAAGGCATCTGCCGGTGGCGGCGGTCGCGGCATGCGGATCGTCGAGGATGCACACGGTTTCGACGAAGCGCTCGCCGCGGCGAAGCGCGAGGCCGCAGGGGCTTTCGGCGACGACCGCGTACTGATCGAAAAATATCTCACCACCCCGCGGCATATCGAGGTTCAGGTGTTCGGGGACGACCACGGTAATGTGGTGCATCTGTTCGAACGTGATTGCTCGCTCCAGCGACGCTACCAGAAGGTGGTCGAGGAGGCACCGGCGCCTGGCATGACGGAGGCGCGCCGATCGGAGATAGGCGCCGCGGCGGTCGCGGCGGCGCGCGCCATCGGTTACTCGGGCGCGGGCACGGTCGAGTTCATCGTCGATGCATCCGAAGACGGTGCGAATGGGCCGTTCTATTTCATGGAAATGAACACGCGCCTGCAGGTCGAGCATCCGGTTACGGAATACATCACCGGACTGGATTTGGTCGAATGGCAGCTGGAGGTGGCCGATGGTACGCCGCTTCCGTGTGAGCAGTCGGATATCGAGCTGTCCGGCCACGCCATAGAGGCGCGCCTCTATGCCGAAGATCCGGAGCGCGATTTCCTGCCGGCACCGGGACATGTGGTGGCGTTCGAATCACCCCCAACAGGCTCTTCGTTGCGGGTGGATACCGGTGTGCGTTCCGGCGATGACATCGCGGTCTCCTACGACCCGATGATTGCGAAGGTCATTGCCCATGGCGCGGACCGGGACGCCGCCATCGCGGCGCTCGATCGCCTTCTCGGCGAACTCGTGTGCGTCGGACCCACGACCAACCAGACGTTCCTCCGCCGTGCCGTGACGCATCCGGCCTTCGTTGCCGGTGAATTGGACACGGGCTTTATCGCGCGGCACGCAGATACGCTGCTACCGCGCCGCGATGGTTTGCCCGATGGAGCGATAGCTGCCGTTGTCACGCGTTTGCTGGCATATCGCCGTGATGACGAGCGCGCGCGCGCAGCGGCGCGGGGAGAGGCCAACACGCCATGGGCCATCGCCGATGGATGGCGTTCCAATCTGCGCAAACGCGAGCGGCTTCGCTTTCGCGACGGAGACACCGCGATCGAGGTTGTGCTCGATCAAGGCGAGGATGACGCGTCTCTCACTTTGCCAGACGGGCAGACGGTCGATATTCCGTCCGGGGAGGGGGACTGGTCCGTGTATCAGGACGGGCACCTGTTCTACGCTGTTGCGGCCGGTACGCAGATCAAGCTCGAGCGGATCGTGGGCGTCGAGGAAGCATCGGCGCGCGCCGGCGCGTCCGGAGGCCTCAGTGCCCCAATGCCGGGCAAGGTCGTCCGTGTCATGGCTGGACCGGGCGATTCGGTGCAGCGCGGCCAGACCCTCATGGTGCTTGAGGCAATGAAGATGGAGCACGCGATCACCGCGCCGGGGGACGGCACCGTTTCGGCGGTATTCTTCGCCGAAGGTGAGCAGGTTCCGGAAGGGGCGGAACTTCTGAAACTCGAAGCCGCAGGGGAGTGAAATGGGACGACCGAATCGTGTGGAGATCGTCGATGTGGGGCCGCGCGATGGTCTGCAGGCTGAGCCTGACCAGGTGTCCACGACCGACAAGATCAAGCTGATCGACATGTTGTCGGCGGCTGGACTGCCTGCAGTGGAGGCGGGTGCGTTCGTGTCGCCGAAATGGGTGCCGCAGATGGCCGATGCGACCGAAGTACTTGCCGGTATCACCCGCAGACCGGGCACCCGTTATCCCGTGCTCGTACCCAACGCCCGGGGGCTGGAAGGTGCGCTTGCGTCCGGGGTCGAGGAGATTGCGATCTTCGGGGCGGCGTCCGAGACCTTCTCGCAGAAGAACATCAACTGTTCAATCGACGAGAGTCTCGAGCGGTTCCGCCCGGTGGCCGGGGCGGCGATCGGGGCTGGCATGAAGGTGCGTGGTTACATCTCCTGTGTTCTGGGCTGTCCCTATGAGGGCGAGGTCGCAATCGAGAATGTGGTGCGAGTGGCCCGCGCGCTGGCCGAAATGTCCTGCTACGAGGTGAGCCTGGGCGACACGATCGGCGTCGGTACGCCGTCGCGCGCCCGCGCGGTGGTGGAGGCGGTCTCCCATGTTGTGCCCGTTGACCGGCTGGCGCTGCATTTCCACGACACCTACGGCCAGGCCCTGGCGAACATCCTGGCCTGCCTGGAAACCGGGGTCGCGACGCTTGATGCGGCCGTCGCCGGACTCGGAGGATGTCCGTATGCGCCTGGTGCGTCGGGCAACGTGGCCACCGAGGACGTGGTTTACATGCTCGACGGAATGGGGATCGAGACCGGGGTCGACATTGTGCGTCTGGTCGAGGCCGGGCAATTTATATGCGATGTCCTGGGGCGGCGGCCCACCTCCAAGGCGGCGCAGGCTATCCGCGCGAAGGGCTGAAGGCGCGGCGATACGGGACCCGCGTAAACCTTTAGGAAACTATTGCGACCTAGGGTTAGTGCGTACCGTTCCATGACGGTACGCCCGCACTCCGTTGGGGCATTCAGAGGAACCTTGCCGTGCGCTATCGGCTCGAAGGCCTGCGCATACTGATCGTCGACGACAACGCCTATATCCGGCAGTTGTTGGGCACGATCCTGCATGCCGTGGGGATTTATTCGATCGATGTGGTCGAGGATGGAGTGACGGGCTTCGAGTCCTTCTGCCGCCTCGAATACGACATCGTGTTCACCGACTTCGAAATGGAGCCGATCAGCGGGCTGAATCTCGTCGACATGATCCGCACGTCGCGCAAGAGTCCCAATCCCTATGTGCCGGTGATCATGATCTCCCCCTACTCCGACGAGGAGCGGGTTCAGCGTGCGCGTGACCGCGGCTTAACCGAGTTTCTCACGAAGCCGTTTGCCGTCGATGTGCTGATGGTGCGTTTGCAATCAGTGATCGAGGAGCCTTGGCCGTTCGTGAAGACGGACAGCTATTTCGGTCCGGACCGGCGCCGCAAGCTGGATCAGCGCTACAGCGGGCCGGAGTGCCGTAAAACGCAGCTCGAGAAAGTGGATATGGCGGTCCGCGACCTGTCCGCGTAACAGCGTAACGCACTGGGGGAAAGCCGCGCGAACGTAGCCAAGATCGCCGGCGATTAACTTTCGGTTAACTTCGTTCCTGTAGTCTTCAACCGTGCGATTGGTCGGAACGGAGGAAGTTGCATGGCGCAGAACGATTCAGATAACGGCGCCTATCAGCTCATCACCCCGCCAAACCTTTTGAAGGCGAAGGTGAGTATGGGCGATGGGGGCGGGATCGATCCCGACCTGATCAAGCAGGTAGACTCTGACATCGATTTGATGAGCGCCGAGGTCGCTGAATCCGTCGGACACGAGATCGCGCGCCTGATGAAGCTGGCGCTGGACCTCGAAGAGGACATGGCGCAGGCCGAGAAAGTCATGAAAAAGGTTCGCAGCGTGGGTCACGAACTACGCGTCTAGGGTGCGACCTATGACTATCCCCTGATCTCGGATGTGGCTGCGTCGCTCTTTCGCTACACCGAAAGGCTGTACAGCCAAGTCGAACTCAGCGCCGACGTTCTGCGCGCCCACGCCGACGCGATGCGCGCCGTGATCAAGAACGATGTTCGCGGTGACGGGGTGCGGTTGGGACGGATCTCCTGCAGTCCCTCGAGGCTCTTGTGGACAGAATGTCGGGTTAATCACAGGTTCGCGGACCCGCGAGCGTTCACCGCACAGGGAGGCGCTGCTATGGTGCGGCCATGTCCGTGCACCTCATCAAACTCGCCGTCGGCATCGAGTCCATCGACCAGCTGCGCGAGCGTCAGAAACAGCGTATCGCCGAATGCAAGGCTGCAGGAGACGGCCCGGTCTTGCGCATTCTCACGCGAAACACGCCGCGCCGCGGCGAAGAATTGCTGGATGCGGAGGGATCGCTCTACTGGGTGATCAAGGGGCACGTGCTGGTGCGGCAGAAGATCACCGCGATCGAACCTGCGACAGCCTCGGACAGTACCCCGCGCTGCGCGATTCATCTCGACCGCAAGCTCGTGCGCGTGCGATCCAAACGCTCGCGCCCGTTCCAGGGCTGGCGTTACCTGGAACCCGAGAATGCCCCGCCCGATCTACCCGCAGACGCCGCGGTCGAACGCGAGCCGCCGCCCGAAATGGCGGCCGAGTTACGCGAGCTGGGCCTTATCTGAGGCAATCTAATTTTGCGAATGGTTCGCAATTGCACTAAAAATCGGTACGAAGGAAGGCCATTGATGTATGTCTGCATCTGCAATGCGATTCGCGAACGCGAAATCGAGACCCTGATCGCCCAGAGCGTTCGGGATGTCGAGGATGTTTATCGCGGCCTCGGCGTTGAACCAGAGTGCTGCAGCTGCCGCGATCACATACGCTCCATGGTCGAGACCCCGGGCGTATCAGACGCCGCCTAGCGGCGCTTGCCGGTGCAAATGATTGCGCTTCGAATTCTTACTTAAGTTACTAAAAACAATTGAATAATCTTCACTTCCGATCCGTGGGGCGTATATTCGTCCCCCTAATATCTTCCACTGGAGTCGCACCATGGAAGGCACCAGCAAAGTCGTCGCGGCCCTCAACCAGTATTTCATGCATTTGCGCATGCTGAAGGACTGAGGCTTCGAAAAACTCGGCGATTACGAGTATTCGGAATCGGTCGATGAGATGAAGCACGCCGACAAGCTGATCGAGCGCATTCTCTTCCTGAACGGGCTCCCGAAACTGCAGGATCTTGACCGTTTGCGGATTGATGAAAACGTGCCCGAGATACTGGCCTGCGACCTGGCGCTGGAAGAGGCGGCGATTCCCGAACTGCGCGAGGCCATCGCGCTTTGCGAAGGCGAAAACGACCATGTGAGCCGTGATCTTCTGAGTGAAATCCTTGCAGAGGAAGAAGAGCATCTCGACTTCCTCAAGACCCAGATCGCGCTCATCGAAAAGGTCGGGGTCGAAAACTACCAGCAGTCTCAGATCTAGCGGGAATCGGTGAGGCCGGCCTCGATCGGTGTCAGTGTCCCGCCGCCGCGCCGCGGCCTGTTCATGGCACGGCTGAGCAGGACGACCGGGACGATTCCGGCGGCAACGATCGTCAGCGCCGACAGGGCGCTCTGTTCGAGCAACTCATCGGACGCGAACTGGTAGACGTGGGTCGCCAGCGTGTCGAAGTTGAACGGTCGCAGAATCAACGTTGCCGGCAACTCTTTCATGGTGTCCACGAAGACGATGGTCGCGCCGGCTAGCAGGCTGCCGCGCACCAGCGGCATGTGGATGCGCCAGAGCGTGCGTGCGGGGCCTGCGCCGAGGCTGCGTGCTGCCATGTCCATGGTCGGTCGCACCTGGCCTAGGCTGGACTCGATCGCACCGAATCCGACAGCGAGGAAACGCGCCACATAGGCGAAGACCAGCGCGAAAATAGTGCCGCTGAACAGCAGGCCCGTCGAGATACCGAACCAGTCGCGCATGAAGACGTCGACGGCATTGTCGAAACGCGCTAGCGGGATGAGTACGCCGACCGCCAGTACGGCACCCGGCACGGCGTAGCCGAGGATCGATATGCGGGCGAGCATGGTAAAGCCGCGGCTGCGTGACAGGCGCTGGCCGTAGGCGAGGAAAACCGCGACGGCGATGACAGCGACGGCGGCAATGGCGGCAAGCAGCAGACTATTGCGCGCGAAGCCTAAGAAATCCGCGTTCCAGGATTGGTCGAAGAAGACAATCGAATGCCGGAGCAGAACGCCCGCAGGCACCAGAAAGCCGACAGCGACGGGGATGAAACAGGCCAGAATCGCCGCCACCGCGCGCAATCCGCGCAGTTCATGCTGGGGCGCCGCAATACTCCGGTTGGTGGTCTGATGATACTGGCGGCCACGCCGGCCGATCCGCTCGAACGCGATCACCAGCAGCACGAAGCCGAGCATAACGAGCGCAATCTGTGCTGCCCCGCCGGCATTGCCCATGCCAAGCCAAACGTTGAAGACCGAGCGGGTGAGTGTATTGACCGCGAAGAAGTCGACGGTGCCGAAATCGGCCAGCGTCTCCATCAGAGCCAGTGCGACCCCCACGACGATCGCCGGGCGCGCCAGCGGCAGCGCAACGTGGAAGAAGGTCTGCCAGGGATCTCGGCCGAGGGTGCGGCTCACCTCGAGCAGGACCGCCGACTGTTCCTGGAACGATGCGCGCGCCAGTAGATAGACATAGGGGTAAAGCACGAAGGACATCACGAAGATCGCACCACCCATGGTGCGGATGTCCGGAAACCAGTAGTCACGCGCGCTCGTCCAGCCAAACATGTCGCGCAGCACACCCTGCACCGGACCGGCGAACTCGAGGATATCTGTATAGACGAAAGCAACGATGTAGGCCGGTACGGCCAGCGGCAGGAGAAGGGCCCATTCGAAAATCCGCCGCCCTGGAAAGCTGCAGGTGCTGGTGAGCCATGCGGTCGCGGTGCCGGTGACGAACACGCCGAGCCCGTTGCCGAACATCAGGACGAGAGTGTTCCAGCTATGTCGGGGCAGGACCGTTGAGATCAGATGGCCCCAGATATTCTCGGACGGGAAGAGCGCCAGTACCGTTATTGCGATAAGGGGCGCGGCAACAAGCGCGGCGACAACTGCACCCCCGAACAGCCAGACGCACCCCGAACGGGGGCGCGCCGCACTGAGCGCCATTTTGATCGTCGTGCTGCTCACGACGCCCTGTCGCGTGCTGGCCTGGGCCTAGTCGTTATAGCCGACCTTGTCGACGAGCTTGATCGCTGCCTTGCGGTGGGCGGCGACCTCGTCGAGGTCGAGGCTGTCGGCGCTGAGTTCACCCATCGACCGGAGCAGTCCGGCCTGTGGCACGCCGGCGACGATCGGATATTCGAAGTTCTGTTCCGAATACATCTGCTGCGCAAGATTGCCGGTCAGGAATTCCATCAGCCTGACCGCATTGTCCTTATTCGGTGACGCCTTGGTCAGCGCCATACCCGAAATGTTCACGTGGGTGCCGTCGCCGCCGAGAGTCGGGAAGACCGGATAGACCGACTGTGCCCAGGCGAACTGTTCTTCGTTCTGGAGCATCTTGCTGAAGTAGTAGTTGTTGCCGAGCGAGATGTCGCACTCGCCTTCCTTGATCGCTTTCACCTGGGCGCGGTCATTTCCCTGAGGCTTGCGTGCGAGGTTCGCCTTCACACCGCGCAGCCAGTCCTCGGCCAGGGCCTCGCCGTGATGCGCGATCATCGCTGACGTCAGGGCGACCTGGTACACATGGCTGCCCGATCGTGTGCATATCCGGCCAGCCCATTTCGGGTCCGCCAATTCTTCGTAGGTCTTCGGCGCGTCTTCTGGGGAGACCCGTTCTTTCGATGCGTAGAGAATACGTGCGCGTTGGGTCAGGCCGTACCAGTGACCGTTATCCTGCCGGAAACTCTGCGGGATGGCATTGGTCAGCGACGCGGTTTCGACGGGTTGCGTCACACCGGCCTCATAGGCGTCGGTCAGACGACCGATATCGACAGTGAAGATCAGGTCGGCCGGGCTGTTCGCCCCCTCCTGTTTGAGGCGCTCGACGAGCCCCTTTGGTGCGAAGACGACATTGACCTTCACGCCCGTGTCGCGGGTGAAGGCGTCGAACATGGGCTGGATCAGGAACGGCTGCCGGTAGGAGTAGACGTTGACCTCGCCGGCGTTGACCGCGGCCTGCTGATCGGCCATCGCGGCGCCGCCGAGAAGGAAGACTGCCAGGGTGACCGAGGCGACGGTGTCAGCACTTTTGCGCATTTTCCTGCTCCGGAAAGAAATTATGCGATTGAGAACTGTTCTTAATTGGACCTAGGCTATCGAACGCGGCTTCAGTTTGCAAGTCATTCTCAATTGCATGGAGTAATTTGCATTGATCTGGGCCAAAACGAGACCCGCGCCAGAAAAAAATTTCCAGGATCAGGCGGCGCGGAAGCGCTCTTTGGCCATGCGGTCCGCAACGACATTCGTCGCGGTACCCGCTGCGTCCGCTCGCTCGAAAATCTTGAGCAGCGTATCGTGAATACGGTCTAGGTGCGCATGGGTCTCGCTCTCGTAATGCTGCCGCCGAAGTCAGGTCCGAGGGCAATCTCGATAATGCCGCCGGCGTAGATGACGTAGTCGGGAGCATAGGGGATTCCGCGGGCTGCCAGCTCCGCGCCGTGCCGGTCCTCGGCAAGTTGGTTGTTGGCGGAACCCGCGACGATCGATGCGCCGATCTCGCCGATGGTCTGATCGTTCACAACCGCACCCAGCGCGCAGGGTGCGAAGACATCGACATCGGCGCCATGAACGTCGTGCGTATCGACGGGGATTGCATTGAAGATTTCGATCGCGCGCGCCACGGCGTCGGCGTTGATGTCGGCGACATGCAGCCGTGTACCTGCCGCGTGCAATCGCCCGGCAAGATCAAACCCGACTGCGCCGAGGCTCTGGATCGCGACCTGGATACCGTCGAGTCCATTGTTGCGCTGAAGCTCGAGGGAAACCGCCGTGCGAATGCCCTGGAGCCCGGTCTCGCGGTCCTTTCCGAACAGGACCGTTTCGTGGTCGTCGAAGGCGGGCGCGTCGTACACGGACATGGCGTTCTCCCGGAATCTGGGCCTGCGTCGCAGGCATTAACCATGTCTCTCGATTTTGGGTTGGGGCGGTTAAACTTCAAATAATATCAATTACATGTGTAAAGTTTGAAAGATACGAGCCCGAACCCATCGCTGCTTAAAGCGGAATGTGACGCCTTGTCCGCACGCTCTATAATCATATTTGAACGTAAGCCGGATCGCTCCGATCCGGCGGATGCAGGAGCAGAGACGGGGTATGCCCGATTCGAAGCGGCGCGCGAACGCCGAACCCGAAACGTGGGAGCAGCCGAGTGGCGCGCCTGTTAGCTGTGAGGATTCGATCCTCGTCCTGCGTGAAAATCTGGTCGAGATTCAGGATATCTGCCAGGAAGCGCTCGAGGATGCGGTGTTGATGGATGTTTCCGAGGCTCAGTTCCGCCAGGTGCTGCACGCCCTCGTCGATCAGCTTGCGAACCCCTACAAGAAAGACTGATGGAAGCTAGCCGAGGCGTCCTGTATGAGCTGCCTCGAAGAGTTCCCGGAAGTCCGTGGTTTCGAGCGCGATGGGATTGGCGATCGCTGTAGGGTCGGCAGCCGCGTCGGCCGCGAGCGCATTGAAGTACCCCTCCTCAACGCCCAGTTCGGCCAGCGTGTGAGGTATTTCGAATCGCGCGCGCAGTTCGAGCGCCCATTCGAGAAACGAATTGAAACCGCCGCTACCTGTTTCTAGCCCAAGGTAGGCAGACACGCGGGCGAGCTTGTGCTCGATCGCCGGCCGGTTGCGTTCCAGCACATAGGGCATGACCACGGCATTGGTAAGTCCGTGATGGGTGTCATAGCGCGCGCCGATGGGATGGCTCATGGCGTGGATCGCTCCGAGTCCCTTCTGGAAGGCAGTCGAACCCATTGCCGCGGCGGCCAGCATGTTCGCACGCGCGCCGAGATCGGATCCGTCGGCGACAGCGCGGGTCAGGTTCTCCCGGATCAGACGCATACCCTCGAGCGCGACGCCGTCGCACATTGGATTGGCGAAAGGCGAACAGTAGGCCTCGAGGCAGTGTGCAAGCGCGTCCATGCCGGTTGCTGCCGTAATCTGCGCCGGCAGTCCCAAAGTGAGCTCGGGGTCGGCGATAACGATGCCCGGCATCATCCCCGGATGGGTGATTATGACCTTGCGGCCGGTCGCCTCGTTGAGCACCACCGTCGAGCGCCCGGTTTCGGAACCGGTGCCCGCCGTGGTGGGCACCGCGACGATGGGAAGCGGAGGCTCTGCGCGGCGCCAGTCGTCACGACCCTCCTCAAAATCCCACAATGGTATGCCGTCGTCCGGCTGGGCGGCGGCGAGGGCGATCGTCTTGCCGGCGTCCAGCGACGAGCCGCCGCCGAACGCGATCACGCCGTCGCAGTCCGCTGCGCAAAGCGCCGCAACCCCGGCAGTAATATTGGCGCTCTCGGGGTTGGGCTTGATGTCGGAAAACAGGACTGCCGACACGCCGTCCGCCGCAGCCTGCTCCAGCGCCAAAGTGACCATATCGAGGTTTGCTAGTCCCGGGTCGGTCACGAACAGCGGGCGATTTATGCCGAGCGTCGCGCAGGCACGGGCGAGCATCGAAATCTTGCCGGCGCCGAACCAGATCGTTGTCGGGAAACTCCAGGTGCCGCGGAGAACGGGGTGGTCGTCGATCATGTGATGGTCCCGGTCAGATAAGTTCGAAATAGCGTTCCAGCTCGGCCGTGGCGATTTCCTCTGGCACGTCGCCGTGTGCATCAGGCAGTTGGCGGACCTCCCAGTCGCGCGAGGCTGCGAAATGCTCGACGAAGGCATCGCCGAACCAGTCGCGGGCCATCGCGGAACCCGCAAGGCGTTTTCCGGCATCCGAGAGGTTCGAAGGCAGGCGCAGGTGCGCGGGGTGTTCACGATCGTAGGCGTTTCCGGTGATGGCGGCCTCGGGCTCGGTTTCGTTCGCGACGCCGTCGAGACCGGATGCGATCGCGGCGGCCGCGACCAGGTAGGGGTTCGCGTCGGCACCGGGCACCCGGTACTCGATCCGCTGTGATTTGGCGTCTCCGGGCATGGCGCGAATGGCGCAGGTGCGGTTGTCGATGCCCCAGATCGCGTCGGTCGGCGCCCAGAGGCCCGGGATTAGCCTGCGATAGGAGTTTACCGTTGGCGCCACCATAGCCGTCAGCTCGGTCATGTGTGCTTGCTGTCCGCCGATAAAGTGGCGCATCGTCGCGGCGATCCCGTTTTCGGCGGACGGATCGTGGAACACGTTCCTGCTGCCGTCTGCCGCCGTCAGGGACAGGTGTAGATGACCCGACTGCCCCGCTTCGTCCATGCTCCACTTGGCCATGAAGGTGGCCATCAGGTCGCGGTCCTGGACGATGGCCTTGGTGTAGGTCTTGAAGAGTGCGGCCTTGTCGGATGCCGCCAGAGCATCGTCCGCGCGCAACGCGGCCTCCATAACGCCGGCCCCCATTTCCTCGTGGATGCCCTCAAGCTCGATCCCCATGCCCGCCATGCCGGTGAAGATGTCGGTATAGAGGCTGCGCAGGTTCGACTGGCGCAACAGGGAGTAGCCTGTTTTTCCCGGCGCGACCGGGATCATGCCGCGATACTGCTTATCGGCGACACTGGTGCGCGTCTCGTCGAACACAAAGAACTCGTACTCGAACCCGGCCAGGGTATCGAAGCCCATGTCCCGAGCCCGCTGTAGCACCCGCGTCAGCACCCCACGCGGACACAGCGCGGCGGCCGCGTCCGCGAACTCACCCAGAAAAAGCCAGCAACCGTCCTCGAAGGAGAGCTGGCGACCCGACTCCGGTACGATCCGCACCGGCGCGTCGGGGAACCCTGTATGCCAGCCCGTGTAGCTCGCGTTGTCGTAAAGCTGGTCGGCGATGTCCCAGCCGAGGACGACATCGCAGAAACCGAAGCCCGCCTCCAGCGCGCTGAGGAACTTTTCCCGGTGCATGTACTTGCCACGCAAGAGGCCGTCGATGTCCGTCACGCCGACCTTGACGAACTCATGGGGCCCCTCGCGTACGAGGTCGGCAGCGTGTTTTGCATCGGTGATGGGCGCGGTCATGGAAACGTCCTTCTGCGCGGCGGGGTCACGCCGCGGGCGGATACTACGTCGCGGGGCTTCAAGGGCCAACGCCACGCTTGCATTCGTCGCTCTCCATGATTTGAATTCCCCCGAACAGCGGTCTGTGTCAGTTTTACAGTAACAAAGGCTTCTCCAGCGGAACTCGTCTCATGAGCCTCGAAGTCGTCGTCATTCTGTCGCTGATTGTAATCTGCGTCGTGCTGGGCACCTGGTCCGCGCTGGTAACCAGGGATTCGTGGGATGCCGAACCCGTCGAGGGCGAGGATAATTTCGACTACCACAAGGCCACGCTCGGCATTCATCAGCCGCCGGGCGAAGAGCAGTGGGAGAAGGATCTCGACGCCCTGCGCATGGACCAGAAGCACCGCCTCTGCTGACGGTACGCGCCTAGTTTATTCCCAGTCTTCGGCGTAGGCGAAGTTCCGCGCCGCGTAGTCCGCGTGGAACTCCCCGAACGTTACCGGCGGATACTTCGGCGGGTTGTCCGCGCTCGCGCAGCCGTGTACGCATTCCATCACCGCATCCACGTCCGGGTAGAGAAAGAAGATGTTGGAGTAGCGATCGGTGTTTGGAGCCGCCCGCACCCGATGGGGCGTGGCCTTGAAGACATCGTTCGACCAACGGCAGAGCGTGTTCCCGGTGTTGAAAAGCACGCCGTTTGGAACAATCGGCTGGGCGATCCACTCGCCGTTCGGGGTCAGGATTTCCAGTCCGGGATGGGTTGCCGGTGGAATGAGCGAAAGGAAGGATAGGTCGGTATGGCCGGGCAGAGATATTTCGAGATCGGCATCGGGGATTGGCGGATAGTGGGCGATGCGGGTCATGGAGCTTGAGCGAGCAAAGTGCGGATCGAAGAAATCCGGTGCCATGCCCAGGGCGACGGATATGGCCGGCAGTAATTTTCGGGCGAACGCCTCGAACGTCAGATGAAACGCCATGAATGCGTCGCGCACGCCCGGTGCCACGGCCTCGTCTGGCCACTTGTTGTGGCCTCGGAAACGCTGGTTCGCGCCGAAGTCCGGGTCTTTGACATCAAGGTCGAAGGTGAACTTGTAGGCTTCGCTGACCTGGGCCCTGTGGGCGGTCTGATGGGTCTCGAAGGTGTCGCGATGCACGGAGACATTCGGCGGCATGTATCCGCACTGATGGCGGTTCATGCGGACCTTGAGCTTTTCGTTCATGGGCAGACCATGAAACTTTCGCGAGGCGTCGAAGGCCAGCTCGACGACGCCACTGTCGATGCCGTGATTGACGAGGACCATGAAGCCCATGCCCGTGCACGCCTCGCGAAACGCCGCCGCGGCAGCCGCGACCGCGCCCGGTGTACCCGCGCGCAATGGGCCTACATCCACGACCGGAATGTCGGCTGGACTGATGGTCTTGGTGGGGCGCGCGGTGTCTGTGCTCATCGTCTGCATTTTAGCGATGTGTGACGTCTAGGGAACAGCCCCAGCGGTCCTCGAGATACTCGATGACGAGGCGGCGGTGGCAATTGTGTGGCTTATCCTCGCTGCACAGGAGGTTTCGACCGATGGCACCTTGCGAGACGTGACCTACGATATGACGTTCGCCTTTGCGTTCCGGAACTTTCGCCACGGGGGAGAGATCACGTTCTGACTTGCGCGGAACGGCCCGGTGATAGGCGATTTCAAGGGATTCCGGTATAATGGGCGACTGGAGTGAAATGATATGCCCCTCGACCAAAGCAGGCCTAATTCGAGCAGTGCTGCGGCGCCCGAGCGTCAGTCCGGCGTGCAGGTTTTCCACTCGGCCTGTCCGCACGATTGCCCGAGCACCTGTGCGCTCGAGGTCGAGCGTTTGGACCCGCAGACCATCGGCCGGGTGCGCGGCGCGAGCGCGAACACCTATACGGCAGGTGTCATCTGCGCCAAGGTCGCGCGCTACGCCGAGCGGGTGCACCACCCCGACCGGCTGACGAAGCCACTGCGCCGCATCGGCGCGAAGGGCGTGGGCCGTGAGGCCTTTGAGGAGATTTCCTGGGACGAGGCGCTCGACATTGTCGCTGCGGAACTGACCCGAGCAGCCGGGAAACACGGGCCGGAAACCGTGTGGCCCTACTTCTATGCCGGCACCATGGGGTTGGTGCAGCGCGACGGGATCGAGCGCTTGCGCCACGTGATGGGCTACTCGCGTCAGCACTCGACCTTCTGCAGCAAACTGTCGGATGCCGGCTGGCAAGCCGGTGTCGGCGCGAAGTGGGGCGTAGATGCCCGAGAGATGGCGGACTCCGACCTGATTGTTATCTGGGGCGCCAACCCGGTCAGTACCCAGGTCAACGTGATGACCCACGCGACGCGGGCGCGGAAGAATCGCGGCGCGAAGATCGTGGTGATCGATCCCTACGAGACGGAATCGGCGAAGCAGGCAGATATCCACCTGATGCCCAACCCGGGGACCGATGGGGCGTTGGCCTGTGCGGTCATGCACGTGCTGTTCCGAGACGGTTTTGCCGACCGCGAGTACATGGCGAAGTACACGGACGGGCATCGAGAGCTTGAGGCGCATCTCGCGACACGCACGCCAGAATGGGCGTCGGAGATCACGTCGATTCCGGTCGCAGAGATCGAGGCCTTCGCGAAGCTCTATGGATCGACCCGGCTCAGCTACCTGCGGCTCGGCTTCGGGTTTACCCGGTCGCGCAACGGGGCAGTGCAGATGTTCTCCGCGAGCTGTCTGCCGGCCGTGACGGGAGCGTGGCAGTATCCAGGCGGCGGTGCGCTCTATGCCCATGGCGAGATCTACAATGTCGACAAGACCCTGATCGAGGGGCTCGACGTCCGCGACACCAATGTGCGGTTGCTCGACCAGTCACGGATCGGGCCGATCCTGACGGGAGACCCACGGGACCTGGGCGACGGACCGCCGGTCACCGCGCTGTTTATCCAGAACACGAACCCCATGAACGTGGCGCCCGATCTCGGCAAGGTGCGCGAGGGCTTCATGCGGGAGGACCTGTTTGTTTGCGTGCACGAACAGTTCATGACAGAGACGGCGGAAATGGCGGACATCGTGCTGCCGGCCACGACCTTCCTTGAGCATGACGATATCTATGTCGCCGGCGGGCACACCCATCTGCAGGTGACTCGCGCGGTCATCGCACCGTTGGGCGAGACCCGGTCGAACCACGATGTGCTGTGCGAACTCGCCAAACGGCTTGGCGCGTCTCACCCGGGCTTCGAGATGGATGCGTGGGGCCTGATGGACGAGACCCTGCGCCGCTCGGGTTATGACAACGCGCAGTCCGTTTGGGAGAGCCACTGGGACGATCGTGCCCCGTCGTTCGAGGAGGCGCACTTCCTCAACGGCTTCGGGCATCCGGACGGCAAGTTCCATTTTGCGCCGGACTGGTCGGCGATCGGCGGCAATCATCACGGGATGCCGCGTTTGCCCGACCATGACCCCAATATCGACAACCGTGGCGAGGCGCATCCGTTTCGGCTGGTGACTGCGCCGTCGCGCAACTACCTGAATTCGAGCTTCACCGAAACGGCGACTAGCCGGTCCCGCGAGGGGCGTCCCGAGGTGCAGATACATCCGGATGTCTGCGCGGAGCTTGGCCTTGCGGCCGGCGACGCCGTGCGGATCGGGAACGCCCAGGGATCGGTGGTGGTTCATGTGCGGCCAACGGATGGTGTGCGCCGCGGCACCGTCATTGTCGAGAGCATCTGGCCGAACCGGGCCTTCGTCGAGGGTATCGGCATCAACCTTCTGATCAGCGCCGAGGCGGGCCGCCCCAATGGAGGCGCGGTCTTCCACGACACGGCCGTCTGGCTACGCGTGCCATGACCGGGGACACAACCGCTGCCAGCCCGATCCCGCAGGTGGTTGCGGACAACACGACCGTCATCGTCGTGGGCAACGAGAAGGGAGGTTCAGGCAAATCGACTACGGCAATGCACCTCATTGTCGGCCTGTTGCGCGAGGGCTACGCCGTCGGTGCCATCGACCTTGACGCGCGACAGGGGACGCTCGCGCGCTACTTCGATAATCGCTGGGTCTATGCCGCGAAGATGGGGATCGAGTTGCCGCATCCCGAATACCGGGCGATCGGCCTGAGTGACCTGCGCGACGGCTATGCCGCGAAGAAGAACGAACGGCTGCGCCTGGCGGATGCGTTGCGGGAAATGAGCGCCACCTGCGACGTGATCGTTATGGACACGCCCGGCAGTGACAACGCCCTGTCCCGGAACGCGCATTCATACGCGGATATCCTCATCACGCCGATGAACGACAGTTTCGTGGACCTTGACCTGCTAGGCCGGGTCGAACCGGACACGAACGACGTGCGCGAGCTGAGTTCCTATGCCGAGATGGTCTGGGAACAGAAAAAGGTTCGTGCCCAGCGCGACGGTGGCTCCATCGACTGGATCGTCATGCGGAACCGCCTGGCCAGCCTCGACACGAAAAACAAGCACAACATGGATGCAGCTCTCGCGAGCCTTTCGCGCCGGCTCGGTTTTCGGCTCACCCACGGCTTCAGCGAGCGGGTGATCTTTCGCGAGCTTTTTCTGAAGGGGCTGACGCTGCTGGACATTCGTGAGGAGGGGACCGATATCACGCTGACTATGTCGCACATGGCGGCGCTTCAGGAAGTCCGCACGCTGCTGCAGGCGATTGGCGTGCCCGAAGCCGTCGAGGTGCCTGACACAGCCGAGGCGCAATGGGAGGCAGGGGTTACGTGAACGGGTTCGACCGCGATTCCAGGGTGCCGGCGGACGGTTCATCACGCGCCGACATCGATTCGTTTCTGCAGAAGGTTTCAGCGACGCCACCGACGAAGCCTGCCGGACGCGCGGGCCGTCTCCTCTTCGCAATCGATGCCACAGCCAGCCGCGAACCGACATGGGACATGGCCTGTCAGATCCAGTCCGAGATGTTTGCCTCCACGGACGATATCGGTGGGTTGCAGGTCCAGCTCGCCTTCTATCGCGGGTTCGGCGAGATGAAGGTCACGCACTGGCTCGATTCCGCGGACGACCTCGTGCGCCGGATGGTCAAGGTGCGGTGTCTCGCGGGCCGCACCCAGATTCGCAAGTTGCTGCGCCATGCGCTCAAGGAAACCAGGTCTCAGAAGGTGGACGCGCTCGTATTCGTCGGCGACGTCGTCGAGGAGGACATCGACGAGCTCGGCCATGTCGCCGGCCAGCTCGGCCTGGTCGGCACACCGGTGTTCGTGTTCCACGAGGGCGGTGAACCGGTTTCCCGGCGCGCGTTCGAGCAGATTGCAAAGCTCTCGGGCGGGGCCTACTGCGGCTTCGATGCGGGGAGCGCCCAGCAGCTGCGTGAGTTGCTGGCGGCCGTGGCGGTGTTCTCCGCCGGCGGGCGCCGGGCGCTCGAGACTTTGGGCCAGGAGCGTGGCGGGCGTATTCTCCATATCGCCGACCAGATGCGCGGCAAACGGTAGTAAGGTTCCATGCTGCCCTGGCTTGTCCTCGCGATTTTCCTCATCGTTGGCGTCTATTTTGTCGCACGCTGGTTCGTAAGCGCCCAGCCGGCCGATATCCTGCGCGCGCTGCGCTGGGTCGGCGCGATCATTGCCATAGCCGGCCTCGCCGCGATCGCGTTGTCCGGACGCTGGAACCTTGTCTGGGCCCTGCTGTTTCCCGCACTGCCATTCCTGATGCGGATGCGGGCACTGAACACCATGCGAAAGAACGCACGCGGGCCACGCGCGGGACAGACAAGCCAGGTCGAGACCCGTTTCATTCACATGACACTCGATCATGATTCCGGCGACATGGACGGGGAAGTCCGCGAGGGCCCCACGTCGGGAAAGATACTGTCGGACCTGAAGCTGGGCGAGTTGATTGAACTGTGGCGCCTGTGTGCTGTTGAGGACGATCAGTCCCGGGCCGTACTCGAGAGTTACCTGGACCGGAACAACCCCGACTGGCGCGACGTTGCCGGGGGATCTGCAAGCCACGATCGCGGCGATACCGGTGAAGCAGGGACAGCCAGCCCCTGGACCCAGAGCGGGATGAGCGAGAAGGAGGCGCGCGAGATCCTCGGGGTCGATGCGGGAGCGTCCGAGGCCGAAATCGAGGCCGCCTATCGGGCCGAGATGAAACGCGCCCACCCGGATCAGGGCGGCTCTGATTGGATGGCCGCGAAGGTCAATCAGGCGAAGGACACTCTGCTGGGACGGTAACCGGCTGCGCTTGCGGGTACTCCGGCGCTATGGCAAAAGGCGCCATGCGCCGGATTTGGCGTTTTGCAAACGGATTTCCGGTTCCTTCATGATCCATCGCGTCCGCAAGGCGATCTTTCCCGTGGGGGGCATGGGCACCCGTTTCCTGCCTGCCACGAAGGCCATGCCTAAAGAGATGCTGCCGGTGGTCGACCGGCCGTTAATTCAATACGCGGTGGATGAGGCGCGGGCCGCCGGCATCGAGCAGTTCATCTTCGTCACCGGGCGCGGCAAGAGCGCCATCGAAGACCATTTCGATCGGTCGATTGAGCTTGAGGCGTTGCTTGAGGAAAAGGGCAAGTCCGCGGAGCTGGACGATATCCGCAGCTCGCTTCTGGAGCCGGGCAACATCGCCTATGTACGCCAGCAGGAGCCGCTCGGCCTCGGCCACGCAGTCTGGTGCGCGCGCCACCTGGTTGGCGACGAGCCCTTCGCGGTCCTACTCGCCGACGATCTTATCCAGGCAGAGACACCATGCTTGCGCCAGATGGTCGAGGTCTTCGAGACGACCAGCGGAAGTGTCATCGCGGCTATGGAAGTGCCCGACGAGCACACGTCACGCTATGGCATCATCGATCCCGGCGGTGCCGACGGCCGGGTCCAACCGGTCACCGGGCTGGTGGAAAAACCGGCGCCGGGCACCGCACCGTCCAATCTGGCGGTGATCGGCCGCTATATCCTCTCACCCGATATCTTCGCGGAGCTGGAACGGGGGGAGACGGGCGCCGGCGGTGAGATTCAGCTGACCGATGCGATGGCCAAGCTTATCGGACGCCAGCCGTTTCATAGCCTCTCCTTCGAGGGACGCCGGTTCGATTGCGGCGACAAACTCGGATTCCTCGAGGCCAACCTGGCATTCGCGCTTGAACGCGAGGATCTTGGCCCGGGCAGCCGGGAAATGCTGGCGCGCATGGGAGACGGCGCGCAATGAAGATCGCGATGGTGGGTACAGGCTATGTGGGCCTCGTGTCCGGTGCCTGTTTCTCCGAGTTCGGCTGGGATGTGGTCTGCGTCGACCTGGACGCGGACAAGATCAAGATGCTCGAAGCGGGCGAAATTCCGATCTACGAGCCCCGGCTCGACGATCTCGTGGCCCGCAATGTGGCCGGCGGCCGACTTTCCTTCACCACGGATCTTGCGGCGGCGGTGAAAGGTTCGGATGCGGTGTTCATCGCCGTGGGGACGCCGTCGCGGCGCGGCGACGGTCATGCGGACCTGAGCTACGTGTTCCAGGCGGCCGAGGATATCGCTCGCAACGCGGACGGCTATACAGTCGTCGTCACCAAGTCGACGGTTCCCGTGGGCACCGGCCGCGAAGTGCTAAAGCGCATCCGCGCGGCTGCGCCTGACGCGGACATCGACATCGCGTCGAACCCGGAGTTCCTGCGCGAGGGGTCGGCCATCGAGGATTTCATGCGGCCCGACCGTGTGGTCATCGGGGCGGACACCGAACACGCCCGCGAAACGGTCGCGAGCCTCTACCGGCCGCTGTTCTTGCGCGATACGCCGATCATCCAGACCAGCCTAGAGACGGCCGAGCTAATCAAATACGCGGCGAACACGTTCCTTGCTACCAAGATCACTTTCATCAACGAGTTCGCAGATCTGTGCGAGAAGGTCGGCGCGGACGTGCAGGAATTGGCCAAGGGCATAGGTTTCGACGGGCGCATTGGAGGGAAGTTTCTCCATGCCGGACCCGGATATGGCGGGTCGTGTTTCCCTAAGGATACCGAGGCTCTGGTCCGTTCCGCACAGGATGCAGAGGCACCGATCACGATCGTCGAGCGGGTTATCGAGGTGAATGCCGAGCGCAAGGAGGCGATGGCGCGGAAGATTATTGCGGCGTGCGGAGGCAGCGTTGCGGGCAAGACGATTGCGGTGCTAGGGCTGACCTTCAAGCCGAATACCGACGACATGCGGGAATCGCCGAGCCTCGTTATCGTGCCCCGCCTGATCGAGGCGGGCGCGACCGTGCGAACCTTTGATCCTGTGGGCATGGCGGAAGCGAAGAAGCTTATCGACGGACCGGCCTGGTGCAACGATGCCTATGACGCGATGGATGGCGCTGACGCGGTGGCCATTTTGACCGAGTGGAACGAGTTTCGCGGCCTCGACCTCGCGCGCATGGGGGTGCTCCTCAAGGCGCCGGTGGTGGTCGACTTGCGAAATATCTACCGACCGGAAGAAATGGCGTCAGCCGGGTTCCACTACACATCGGTCGGCCGTGCGTACATTCCGCCGGCGGCTTAGGGGTTGATGTCATGGAGGGTTCGTATTTCTTCGACCCGACAATTCTGCGTGAGTACGACATCCGGGGGGTCGTCGATGACAAGCTCACCCAGGAAACCGCCTACGCGGTAGGGCGCGCCTTCGGGAGCTGTGTTGTCGCGGCGCGCGGCGACCAGGTGGCACTCGGTTATGATGGACGATTGACGTCTCCTGACCTCGCCGCCGCAGTGGTCGACGGGTTCATCGACTGCGGGCTGCACGTCAAGAGGATCAATATGGGGCCGACACCCATGCTGTCCTTTGCCATCCGCCATCTTGAAACGGGTTCGGGGCTGATGGTGACCGGCAGTCACAATCCCCCGGACTATAACGGCTTCAAGATGACGCTTGCGGGCAAGCCCTTCTTCGGCGGCGATATCCAGCGGCTGGGCGAGATCGCCGAGGCCGCCGACTATGCCGCGGGCGAGGGAAGCGTAGAGGACATCGACATCCGTGAGGATTATGTAGACGTGCTGGCACAGGAGCACGAACCTTTGCGCATGTCACGGATAGCCTGGGACCCCGGCAACGGCGCAGGTGGCCAGGTTCTCAACATGCTGTGCGCGCGCATGCCCGGTCACCATCACGTGGTCAACGGGATCGTAGACGGAACCTTTCCGGGACACCATCCGGACCCGACCGTCGCCGAGAATCTAGTCGATCTGCAGAACCATGTGGCCGAGTTCGATTGCGAGCTTGGGATCGCCTTCGACGGCGATGCCGACAGGATCGGGGTCGTGGACGGTCGCGGTCGCATCCTGTGGGCGGACCAACTGATGATGCTGTTCGCGGAGGATGTCCTGCGGGATAATCCGGGCGCGCCGATCATCGCCGACGTCAAGTCGAGCCAGGTGCTGTTCGACGAGATCGCGCGGCATGGCGGTAGGCCCGTCATGTGGAAGACGGGGCATTCGCTGATCAAGTCGAAGATGGCCGAGACCGAGGCGCCGCTCGCGGGCGAGATGAGCGGCCATATTTTCTTCGCTGACCGCTATTTCGGTTTTGATGACGGGATTTACGCTGCCGTGCGGCTGCTGTCGCTCCTTGAGCGACGCGGCACCACCCTGGCGGAGTTACTCGACGACCTGCCGTCCGTCTGCAATACCCCGGAGCTGCGCTTTCCATGCGCTGAAGACCGCAAGTTCGCCGTGATCGAAGAGGTTGAGGCGCGCCTGTCCAGGGCGGGCGCGGATGTGTCCGGTATCGACGGGGTGCGCGTGAACACGGCGGATGGCTGGTGGCTACTGCGTGCATCGAACACACAGGACATGCTGGTGGCGCGATGCGAGGCCCGTGATGACGATGGCCTTGCCCGCCTGAAACAAGACTTATCCAATCAACTCGCCGAGAGCGGTATCGAGGCGCCGGAAGGGCTCTGATTTTCGGGCATTTCTAGCACCAGATGTGAATTCGACTTACTCACGGGGCAAGATGTTCGGCCGTATGCGTCGCCGCATCGTCTCTGAACGCCTACGCTGAACGCCGGATAGTCATAGAAGCCACGTGGCGGGAAAGAGAGATCATATGAGGCTGGGATACTTCTCCATGCCGGTGCATCCCTTGCACCGCAACTACACCGAGACGCTGAAGGAAGATCGCGCCGCGATCATTTTCTGCGACGAACTCGGATTCCATGATGCGTTCATGGGCGAACATCTGACGGATAAGGCCGAGAACGTCACCAACCCGATGCTCTTCCAGGCGACGCTCATTCATTCGACGAGGCAAATCCGGCTCGCGACCGGGACGACAAATCTGTTCCACACGCATCCGGTGCTTGTCGCCACCCACGCGGCGATGATGGATCATCTCGCGGAAGGACGTTTTATCCTCGGTGTCAGCCCCGGCGCGCTGCGCTCGGACGCGGAGGCGCTGGGCATCATCGACGAGGATCGCAACCAGCTCTTCGCCGAGGCGATCGACATCATACTTGCGGTCTGGGAG
>JAYPRP010000025.1:0-31396 GCA_038132575.1 Rhodospirillaceae bacterium | reverse complement strand
CGGGATCGACTACGGCACCATCGTCGTCGTCTCGATCATTCCGGCCATCCTCTACTTCCTGTCTGTCGCGTTCATGGTTCGCGTCGAGGCCATGAAGCACAATATCGGAACCGAGGACGTCGCCGCGGTGGATCGCGTCAAACTCTGGGGCGGTGCCCTGAATTTCCTGCTTCCGTTGGCCGTCATGACGTGGCTGCTGGTCTCCGGCCGCACGCCGGCATACGCGGCCTGCGTCGCCATCGGCACGCTGATCGCGGTGAGTTTCGTCACGCCCAACCGGATGATGCCGAACAAGATCGTCCGGGCGCTGATGCTGGGCATCAAGACCTCGATCATGACCGCGGTCCTGCTCGTGACCGTCGGGCTCATCAACAACGCCGTAACGACGTCCGGCCTGGCCAACGGCATGTCCCTGATGATCGCCCAGTGGTCTCAGGGGTCGGTCCTGATCGCCGTGATCCTGATCGCGCTAGTCTCGCTGGTCCTCGGCATGGGCCTGCCGGTGACGGCGGCCTATATCGTTCTCTCGATCCTCTCGGCGCCGGCGCTGGCCGGCCTGCTGGCCGACGGTATCCTCGCGGAAATGTTGGCCTCGGGCCTGACCGATCCGACCCAGATCGCGATGTTTGCACTCGTGGACTCACCATTGGCCGCAAAGGTCGGGACCGGGATGAGTCTGGAGGAAGCGCGACAACTCGTGTCCGGCCTGCCGTTCGAGCTGGCGCTCGTGATCCGGCCGGCCCTGCTCGACGCGGAAACCCTGACGGTTTTCCTGCTGACGGCCCATTTGATCGTCTTCTGGCTGAGCCAGGACTCGAACGTCACCCCGCCCGTCTGTCTCGCCGCGTTCACTGCCGCCGGCATCGCAAAATCGCCGCCCATGGCGACCGGCGTCGAGGCCTGGAAGATCGCCAAAGGGCTCTACATCGTGGTGCTGCTGTTCGCCTTCACGCCCCTGATCGGCGCAACCTTCTGGGAGAGCGTCCAGATCGGCGGCTTCGCGCTGTTCGGTATCTACGCGATGACCGCCATGATCCAGCGCCATTCCGAGGGACCGGTCCCGCTCTGGCTCTACCCGGTGCTCGCGGGCGGCGGGTTCCTGTGCTTCATCCCGCTGGACCTGCTGCTGAACGTGATCGGCGCGGTGCTGGTGGTCGCCGTGATCGTCTTCACGTCGCGGCGCGGGCGCCGGAACGACGTGTTCGCAGCGTCGGCGTAACGCCTACTCCCGCAATGAGCGGGAGATCGACTGCTCGACCGGGCTCACCAGATGAAGTTCAGCGAGGCGCCGGTCGCGGTCGGCCTGGCCAGCAACGGCGGCGTGATTGAAGTTCTGACCGACGCAGCCGGCGCGACATGGTCCATCATCATCACGATGCCGGACGGCATGGCGTGCATGATCGCTGCAGGCGAACACTGGGAACCGCTCTCGCCCATCAAGGCGGGAACGCGAACATAAAGTTCCGACGGCGCAATCGCGCCGCACGAAAGACCGCCCGTCTACTGCCGCGGCAAACCGTCGAAGAGCACCCTGTCTCCGACGCTGATATCGAGCCGGCTGGCCGTCCCGGCGTTCAGCTCGAGCACGGCACGGGCCCGACGGCGCGATGAAATCGTCGCCCGGGACAGTGGGATCGTATTCTCCGCGATATGCACGATCTGTCCATCGGCCGCGATGAACAGCATGTCCAGCGGCAGATATGTGTTGGCCATCCACATCGTCAGAATTCGGTCCCGGCGATACAGAAAGATCATGCCGGCATCCGGCGCCATCTCGTTGCGGAACATCAACCCGCGCGCGCGCTGCGCATCGCTCTCCGCCACCTCCACATCGAACCAATGGGACCCTTTCGATGTCTCGATGATCAGGCTCGCCCGGCCGAACTCGATAGCGTCCTGCGCCCGGCCCGACGAACTCGCGACCAACACCCCGGCCGCGATCATTATCATTATATAACATACTATTATATGTTTTCTTCTGAACCAGTTTGTCATGGCCGTCTGTTCTTCACATGGTACTGGTACGCTTCCTCGATGAGCGCCTGGACGGGCGCCCGAACCGCCCCGGTCCCGGGTTGGTCGGCGATCGTCTCGAACCAGTGCCGTGGCGGATTTTGACCACCGGCCCGGTTCCACTCCAGTCCTTCCAGAACGTCCCGCGCGGCATCGGGAATCGTCTCCGGAACCGCAAGCCCGTTAAGCGTGGCCCACACCCCGGACCAGCACCGCGCCACGCTCCAGGGATTGTAGCCTCCGCCGCCCGTGACAAGCATTCGCGGCGCTAACTCCCGCACGCGTTCCGCGCCTCGCCAGATCGCGCCGTTGGTAAGCTCCATGCGGCTCAGCGGATCATCGGCCAGGGCATCCGAGCCGCATTGCAGCACGACGACTTCAGGCGCATAGCGTCGGCCAATGGGAACAACGATCTCGTCGACGATCAGGTCGAACTCGGAATCCCGCAGGCCGCGGGGCACGGGGATGTTGCATGCCGTGCCGCCCTCGTCATCGTCGAGACCGCCTGTGAACGGCCAGCGCCGTTCCTCGTGAATAGACAGGGTGAACACACAGGGATCACCGGCGAAGGCGTCCTGTACGCCATCCCCGTGATGGGCGTCGAAATCGACATAGAGGATGCGCGTAAACCCGCGGTCGCGAAGCCGCAGCAGGGCAAGGGCGAGGTCATTGAAGTAACAGAACCCGCTGGCCCGGTCCGGTCGTCCATGATGGGTACCGCCCGCAGGGCTGTAGACCACGCCGGCATCGACCGCCGCGAGCCGTTCCACGCCCGTGAGTACCGCACCTGCCGACGTCGCCGGACGGCTGTACATCGTGTCGTGAATCGGATTTTCGAGCCGGCCCAGGTTGAAACGCTCGCGGTCTTCCGCTGGGAGTTCCTGTAATCGCTCGCCCCTTCGCAGAGCGTCCAGGTACGCCGGATCGTGAAACCGGACGATTTCCGCGGGGCTCGCCGGCGCACTTTCGAAATACTGGGCCTCCGGCAACCATCCCATCGCGCGGCAGAGATCGATCGTCGCCGGGACGCGGGACACCGACAGGGGGTGCTTCGGCCCAAAATTCGAACGGCGGTAGATGTCGTTGGCGACAAACAGGGGACGCGCGAGACTGTGGTCTGTTTCGTGGGAGCTGACGCGCGCAATCCGGTTCATGGAGAATCCCTAGCTTGGCACTGTCCGCAACGCAATCGCGGGCGTTGACCCGAAGCGCCGCCACACACCATATTGATCGCTACCACATGGGGAGCCAGAGCGGCTGAGAGGTTCCGCATTCTGCGGGACGACCCTTGGAACCTGATCCGGTTAGCATCGGCGGAGGGACGTGGACATGAGCAATCCCGACCAGAGCAGTGCACAGACCCCGGGACGTGTGGGGCTCGAAGTTCGCAATGCGACCCTCGCATGGGCGGAAAATACGCTGCTGGACGGACTTTCCTTCTCGGCTGCCGCCGGAACCTGGACATGCCTTCTGGGCGAGAGCGGCGCCGGGAAAACGACCCTCCTGCGCACCATCGCAGGCCTTATCACACCCGTGGGGACGACGGACATTCGCGACCGTGACGGTTCGCCATTGGCGGACCGGGTTGCCTACATGGCCCAGCAGGACCTGCTTCTGCCGTGGCTCACGGCGACGGAGAATGTGACGATGGGCGCGCGCCTGCGTGGAGACCCGGCCGACAGCGGACGGGCACGGGAGTTGCTCGCCCGCGCGGGCGTCGCGGACAGGGCGGACGCGAGGCCGGCCGAACTGTCCGGCGGCGAGCGCCAGCGCGTCGCCCTCGCCCGCACGCTCATGGAGGAACGCCCGATCGTCCTCATGGACGAACCCTTCTCGGCGCTCGACGCGATCACCCGCGTGCGGCTTCAGAACCTTGCCGTGGATCTCCTGCAAGACCGGACCGTGCTGATGGTAACCCACGATCCGTTCGAGGCGCTGCGGCTCGCCGATCAGATTGTCGTCCTGCGCAACACCGCGAAGGGTGGCGGCGCGGCGGCGTCCCCCATCGTGCCGCCTGCCGGCGTGCCGCGCGATCCGACCGACCCCGCGCTGCGCGACACCCATGCGGCGATCATGGCCGCGCTGGGCGGAGATCAGGCTGCGGACGAAGGCCGGGCGGCATGACCGTGCTGCGGCCCGTCCTCGTGCTGATCGGCCTGCTCACCCTGTGGCAGGCGGCCGTCAGCGCGTTTGCGATCGTCCCCTTCATCCTCCCCGGACCGCTCGCCGTGATCGCGGTGGCGGCGGAACGCGCCGACATCATCGCCGGCCACGCACTGGTGACCCTGAGCGAGATCCTGCTGGGACTCCTGTTCGGAACGCTCCTCGGCGGCGCCAGCGCACTGGTGATGGCGTATTTTCGCCGCGCCCGGGCCTGGGTGCTCCCGGTGCTTGTGGTGTCCCAGGCGGTGCCCGTCTTCGCGCTCGCACCGGTTCTGGTCCTGTGGTTCGGCTACGGCGTCGCACCGAAGGTCGCGATGGCGACCCTCATCATCTATTTCCCGGTCACGGCCGCCTTCTACGACGGGCTCCG
Source organism: Rhodospirillaceae bacterium (assembly GCA_038132575.1). Taxonomy (GTDB): domain Bacteria; phylum Pseudomonadota; class Alphaproteobacteria; order UBA6615; family UBA6615; genus UBA8079. The sequence continues at coordinate 26,850 of JAYPRP010000025.1, read as the reverse complement.
GCGCACGGAGCCCGGCTGGATCGACCTCGCGCGCACCATGGGCGCATCGAAGGCCGCGATCCTGCGCCAGATACGCATTCCCGCCGCATTGCCTGCCTTCGCCTCGGGCCTGCGCGTGGCCGCCGCCGTCGCACCAATCGGCGCGGTCGTCGGCGAGTGGGTCGGTTCATCGGCCGGCCTCGGCTACTACATGCTGCTCATGAACGGCCGGGTGCAAACCGACGCCATGTTCGCCGCCCTCCTCGTCCTCGCGCTGATGGCGGTCACCATCTACTTCCTGATCGACGCGGCACTGCGCCGGGCCATCTCCTGGCAATCCGAGATCGACCCCGCGACACACGCCGGCCAACCCCAACCCTGACGACGGAACATCATGAAACGCTTACTCCTGCTCATTCTTCTCGCTGTCCTCACCACGGTCTCGATGCCGGCGCACGCGGCCGACAAGATCACCGTGATGCTCGACTGGTTCGTCAATCCCGATCACGGACCCCTGTTCGTCGCAAAGGAGCGCGGCGAGTTCGCAAGGCGCGGCCTGGAGGTCGAGCTGATCGCGCCGGCCGATGCGAACCTCCCGCCGAAGCTGGTGGCGGCAGGTCGCGCCGATCTGGCGATCTCCTACCAGCCCCAGCTTCACCTCCAGGTGGCCCAGGGACTTCCGTTGACCCGCATCGGCACGCTCGTCGCGACCCCGCTGAACTCCCTGGTGGTGCTGGAAGACAGCCCGATCCGCTCAATCGCCGACCTCAAGGGGAGCAAGGTCGGGTTCTCGGTCGGCGGCTTCGAGGATGCGCTGCTGGGCGCCATGCTCGCGCGCCACGGCCTGTCGATCGACGACGTCGAGCTGGTCAACGTCAACTTCTCGCTCTCCCCGTCGCTGATGAGCGGCCAGGTCGACGCCGTGATCGGCGCGTTCCGCAACTTCGAACTGAACCAGATGGACATCGAGGGCCGGCCCGGTCGCGCCTTCTACCTCGAGGAGGAGGGTGTGCCGGCCTATGACGAACTGATCGTCGTGGCCAGGAACGACCGCCTGTCCGACCCGTCGTTCGTGGCATTTCTCGATGCGATCGAGGCGGGCACCCAGTACATGATCAACCACCCGGACGCCGCCTGGGAGCTGTTCATCAAGGGCCGCAATGAGCTCGACACCGAACTCAACCGCCGCGCGTGGCGCGATACGCTGCCGCGCTTCGCGCTGCGTCCGGCTGCCCTGGACAAGGGCCGGTACGAACGCTTCGCCGAATTCCTGAAGGGCCGCGCGATGATTGAAACGATCGCGCCCATCGAAAGCTACGCGGCGGAAATCCGCTGATGCCTACTTCGCCGCTGCGGGGATAAACACACCGTCGGCGACGTCGGCGGCAATCTCCTCCTCGCGCCGGGCTGCGGCCTGCTGGCGGCGCCAGAGTTCCGCATACGCCCCCTCATGCGCCAGCAGCTCTTCGTGGCGCCCGCGCTCGATGATGGTGCCCTCGTCCAGCACGATGATCTCGTCGGCATTGACCACCGTCGAGAGGCGATGCGCGATGACCAGCGCCGTGCGATCGGCGGACACCCCGTCGAGCGCCGCCTGGATCTCCCGTTCCGTATGCGTGTCGAGGGCCGAAGTCGCCTCGTCGAACAGCAGGATCCGCGGGCTTTTCAGGATTGTCCGCGCAATCGCGACCCGCTGTTTCTCGCCGCCCGAAAGCTTGAGCCCGCGCTCGCCGACCCGCGTGTTGTACCCGTCGGGCAGGCTCATGACGAAGTCGTGCACCTGCGCCAGCCGCGCCGCTTCCTCGACCTCCGCCGAGCTCGCCGACGGCCGCCCGTACTGGATGTTGTAGAACACGGTATCGTTGAACAGGACCGTGTCCTGGGGGACGATACCGATCGCCGCACGCAGGCTGTCCTGGGTCACCGAACGGATGTCCTGCCCGTCGATGGTGATCGCACCGTCGTCGATATCGTAGAAGCGGAACAGCAGCCGCGAGATGGTCGATTTGCCGGCCCCCGACGCGCCCACGATGGCGACGGTGTTCCCCGCTGGGACCTCGAAACTCACGTCCCGGAGCACGGCACGGCGCGGGTCGTAGCGGAACGACACATGCTCGAACCGGACCACCCCTTCGTCCACCGCGAGCGGGCGTGCATCGGGCGCGTCCTCGATCTCCCGATTCTCCTCGAGGAGCCCGAACATCTGCTCCATGTCAACCAGGGATTGTTTGATTTCCCGGTAAACAAATCCAAGAAAATTAAGAGGTTGGAACAACTGCATCATGTAAAGGTTGACCGCTGTGAAGGCGCCCACGGTTATCGTGCCGTCGGCTACACGGAAGCCCGACAGGACCAGCAGGATCGTCATCCCGAGGGCCATGATCAGCCCCTGTCCGACATTCAGCATCGACAGGGTCGTGAGGCTCTTCACCGCCGCCTTTTCGTAGCGCTGCATCGAGACGTCGTACCGCTGGGCCTCGTGCACCTCGTTGCCGAAATACTTCACCGTTTCGAAGTTCAGCAGGCTGTCGATCGCCTTCGTATTGGCCTCGCTGTCACTGTCGTTCATGGCGCGGCGGTACTTCAGCCGCCACTCTGTGAACGAGAAGGTGAAGATGATGTAGATCACCACGGTGACGAAGGTGATCGCGCTGAACACGAAGCCGAACAGCGACCACAGGATCGCGCAGACCAGCCCGATCTCGACCAGCGTCGGCAGGATGTTGAACAGCATGAAGCGCAACAGGAAATCGATGCCCTTGATGCCGCGTTCGATGGCGCGGCTCAAACCGCCGGTCTGCCGGTCCATGTGGAAGCGCAGCGCCAGCGCGTGCAGATGCTTGAAGACCTTGAGCGCAATGGCGCGGATCGCCCGCTGGCCGACCTTGGCGAACACGAAGTCGCGCAGTTCTGCAAACGCCTGCTGGCCGACCCGGAGCAGGCCGTAACCGACGAGCAGCGACACCGGCACGGCGATGGCCGCCCCGGCAGCCGTCGCCGTCGCGTCCGCCTCGAGCGCGTCCACGGCCCTGCCGAAAACGGCGGGGACCGCGACCGTCGCCACTTTCGCCGCGACGAGCAGGACGAGAGCAATCGCAACGCGCACCCGCATCTCGACCTGGCCCTTCGGCCAGAGATAGGGCGCAAGCGCACGGATCGCACGCATCTCCGCGCCCGCCCGCCGCTCGGGCGTCTCCATAACCAGTTCCGATGTGCGTCTGTGCCCCGCCATGACCTGATGATGTAAGCCCTGTTCACGGCGAAGGCCAGTTCGGAGCGGCGCGAGGTTTCGAAAATCCCGCTGTGGCGTCCGTGATCTATCGAGACATCACCGCATCGGTGTATGGATCAGCCATGAGCGCCCGTATGATCATCGCCGCAATGTTCGCCGCACATGTGGTGAGCATGACGGGGTTCGCCGCTTTCCCCGCGTTGCTGCTCCCGCTGCAGGCAGCGTGGTCGCTGTCCAATACGGAAGCCGGCTGGATCAGCGGCATCTACTTCGCGGGCTACGTGACGGCCGTCGGGGCAATCGTCCCCTGGACCGACCGTGTCGATTCCCGGCGCATATACCTTGCCTGCCTGCTCCTGTCGGCGGCAGGGCTCGGCGGATTTGCACTGCTCGCCGACGGCTTCTGGTCCGCAATTTTCTGGAACGCGCTGCAGGGTGGCGGTGTCGGCGGGACCTACATGACCGGCCTCAAGGTGTTGACGGACCGGCTGCCGCCACCGGTGCCCTCGCGTGGCATCGCGATCTACACGGCAGGCTTCTCGGTCGGTGCCGGCGTGTCATTCGCCATGAACGGCGTGATCGGCGCGCAGTTCGGCTGGCATTGGGCCTTCGGCATTGCGGCAATGGGCCCGGTCCTCGCAGCGGTGATCGCCCTCGCACTGCTCGCGCCACGCCCGCCCCTGCCCGAGGAACGGCCACCGACCGGCACCTTCGATTTCCGCCCGGTTCTGCGCAACCGTGCAGCACTGGCCTATATGCTCGGCTACGCGGGCCATTCCTGGGAACTGTTCGCGATGCGCGGCTGGATCGTCGCGTTCCTGGTCTTCGCCAGCGAGAAGAGCGGTGGCTCGGCCAATGCCGAGGCGGCGCTGATCGCCGCCCTCGCCAATCTCGCGGCCGTCGCCGCCAGTCTCGCCGGCAACGAACTCTGCGAACTCTATGGCCGACGGCGCGTGACCCGAATGGCAATGGTTGCTTCGTTCGCCGTCGCGTTGCTCGTCGGCCTCAGTCCCGGATTGCCGTTCGCGTTCGTCGTGGTCCTGTTCTTCGTCTACAGCGGTCTCGTCATGGGCGATTCCGGCTCGCTCACGGCAGGCGCGACCCACGCCGCCGAAGCCGGATACCGCGGCCTGACCCTTGCCGTGCATTCGCTGTTCGGGTTCACCGCCGGCTTCCTGGGACCGCTCGCGGTCGGACTCGTCCTGGATGCCGCCGGCGGTCAGGCATCGTCGAGTGCATGGTTTTTCGGCTTCGCGACCATAGGTCTCGGCTCTTTGACCGGTGCCGCTGCGATGACCTTCATCGGCCGCCGGCTGGCGTCGGCGTGATCGGACGGCAAACTCTTGTCGGACATGCACGACAGGACTAATTTCTTGGAAACTCCTCCAAGCCAAGAAGGATTCGCGCCATGGAAATGTCCGGCGAGTACAAAATCGATGCATCCCGAGAGAAGGTCTGGGCCGGTCTGAACGACCCGGAGATCCTGAAGCAGTCCATCCCGGGCTGCGAAGAGATCGAGCAGACATCCGATACCTCATTTACCGCGCAGGTCACGGCCAAGGTCGGCCCCGTGAAGGCGAAATTTTCGGGCGCCGTCGAACTGACCGACATCGATGCGCCGAACGGCTACCGCATTTCCGGCGAAGGCAAGGGCGGCGCGGCCGGTTTCGCCAAGGGCGGCGCCAACGTGAAGCTGGAGGAAGACGGCGACGGTACGCTGCTGAAATACGAGGTCGATGCGCAGGTCGGCGGCAAACTTGCCCAGCTCGGCGCCCGCCTGATCGACGGCACCGCGAAGAAAATGGCATCTCAGTTTTTCGATAACTTCGCCGAAGCCGTGACCGCCGGCGAAGCTGCCAGCGGCGATGCGGCGCCCGCAGACGCACCCGCTCAGGCGGCCACGCCCGCGCCGGCCGCGGCCTCGGGACAGGTCACGGCCATGTCCCAGGTCGGCGCCGGAACGTGGGTCAGCGGCCTCGTCGTGGCGGCGGTGGTGCTCTACGCCATTTTCGGATAGCCGCGCGACCGGTTTTCTATACATTTTCTGCGGTTTTTGGTGCCGAGCGCCTTGACGACGGAGCCCGCGCGACGGAAACTCGCGACGGGTAATCGTGCGGTTCAAAGCACGGTGATTAACGGGGAAACCCGAAATCAGGGAGAAATGTGATGCCCACCGTATCCATGACGGTGAATGGAAAGTCCGTATCGGCCGATGTCGAGCCCCGGACGCTTCTCGTTCAGTATCTTCGCGAACATCTTGGACTGACCGGCACCCACGTCGGCTGCGATACCAGCCAGTGCGGCGCCTGCGTGGTTCACGTGAATGGTGAATCCCTGAAATCCTGCACCATGCTGGCTGCCCAGGCCGAAGGTGCCGACGTGACCACGATCGAGGGTCTCGCCAATGGCGACGAACTGCACCCGATGCAGGAAGCCTTCCGGGAAAACCATGGCCTGCAGTGCGGTTTCTGCACGCCCGGCATGGTCATGAGCGCGCTCGATCTCGTCCAGAAGAACTCCGATCCGAGCGAGCAGGACGTTCGCGAATGGCTTGAGGGCAACCTCTGCCGCTGCACCGGCTACCACAACATCGTCAAGTCCATCCTCGCCGGCGCCCAAGCCCTGAAGGGTTAGCACGATGACCGGCACGGGCATCGGCGCGTCCATCAAGCGGGTCGAGGATCAGCGGTTCCTGACCGGCAACGGCAACTACACCGACGACATCAACCGTCCCGGGCAGAGCCATGCCTGGATTCTGCGCTCGCCGCATGCCCACGCCACCATCAACGGGATCGACACCTCCAAGGCCGAAAAAGCCGATGGGGTAATCGCCATTTTGACCGGCGCGGACATGGCCGCGGACGGTGTCGGCGGCCTCCCCTGCGGCTGGCAGATTCACAACAAGGACGGCTCGCCCATGGCGGAGCCGGCGCACCCGCCTCTCGCGGTCGGCAAGGTTCGTCATGTCGGCGACCAGGTGGCAATCGTCATCGCCGAAACCCGCGATGCGGCACGTGACGCGGCCGAACTGATCGAGGTGGACTACGGCGTGCTGCCCGCCGTTGTCAGCATGGACGCAGCGCTCGACGGCGGCACTCTGGTCCACGACGATGTCCCGAACAATCGCTGCTTCGACTGGGAACTCGGCGAGAAGGATGCCGTTGAGGCGGCCTTCGCGGATGCGGCCCATGTCGTCGCGATCGATCTGGTCAACAACCGCCTGATCCCCAATGCAATGGAGCCGCGGGCGGCGATCTCCGAGTATGATCGCTCGACCGGCCAGTACACGCTCCACACGACGACCCAGAACCCGCATGTCATTCGTCTCCTGATGGGTGCATTCGTGCTGCAGATTCCCGAGCACAAGCTCCGGATCGTCGCGCCCGACGTCGGCGGCGGCTTCGGCTCCAAGATTTTCCATTACGCCGAGGAAGCCATCCTCACCTGGGCCGCGGCCAAGGTGAACGTCCCCATCAAGTGGACGGCGGAGCGTTCGGAATCCTTCGCTACGGACGCCCACGGTCGCGACCACGAGACCCACGCCGAGCTTGCCCTCGACAAGGACGGCAAGTTCCTCGGACTCCGGGTGGCGACCAAGGCCAATGTCGGAGCCTATCTCTCGACATTTGGTTCGAGCGTCCCGACCTACCTGTATGCGACGCTGCTCGCCGGCGTTTACACGACGCCCGCGATCTATGCCGAGGTCCAGACGGTCTTCACGAACACGGTCCCGGTCGATGCATATCGCGGCGCGGGGCGTCCGGAGTGCACCTATCTGCTCGAACGCCTCGTCACCAAGGCGGCACGCCAGATCGGCATGGATCCGATCGAGCTGCGCAAGCTCAACATGATCCAGCCGGACCAGTATCCCTACCAGACACCCGTCGCGCTTCAGTACGACTGCGGCGACAGCCCGGCCACCTTCGAAAGCGCCCTCAAGGCCGCCGACTATGCCGGTTTCGAGAAACGCCGTGCGGCAGCGGAGAAAGCCGGCAAGCTTCGGGGCATCGGCATCTCGACCTATGTCGAGGCCTGCGGCATCGCACCCTCGGCCGTCGCCGGAGCACTCGGTGCGCGCGCCGGTCTTTACGAATCCGCACAAGTGCGCGTGCATCCTACCGGCTCGGTGACGGTGTACACCGGCACCCACAACCACGGTCAGGGCCACGAGACGACGTTCGCGCAGCTCGTGTCAGAATCCTTTGGCATTCCGGCCGACCAGGTCGAGATCAGCCATGGCGACACCGACCAGGTCCAGTTCGGCATGGGCACCTACGGCTCGCGCTCGCTGGCCGTCGGCGGGCCCGCGATCCTGAAGGCCTGCAACAAGATCATCGACAAGGCGAAGAAGATCGCCGCGCACATCATGGAAGCGGATGTCTCCGACATCGAGTTCGCGGACGGCAAGTTCACGGTTGCGGGCACGGACAAGGAGATGGCGTTCGGCGAAATTTCGCTCGCCGCCTACGTTCCGCACAATTACCCGATCGAGGAGATCGAGCCGGGCCTTGATGAAAATGCGTTCTACGACCCTCTGAACTTCAGCTTCCCGGGCGGCGCGCACATCTGCGAGGTCGAGATCGATCCCGAGACCGGCGACGTCGATGTCGTCGGCTTCACGGCGGTCGACGATGTCGGGCGCGTGGTGAACCCGATGATCGTCGAGGGCCAGGTCCACGGCGGCCTCGCCCAGGGAGTCGGCCAGGCAACCCTCGAGGGCTGCGTTTATGACGAAGACGGGCAGCTGCTGAGCGGCTCGTACATGGACTACACGATGCCCCGGGCCGACGATCTGCCCAGTTTCTCGGTGGCAACCCAGGGCGTCATGGGCGCATCGAACCCGCTTGAGGTGAAGGGGGTCGGCGAAGTCGGCGCAATCGGATCGCCGCCGGCGGTCGTCAACGCGATCCTCGATGCGCTGGCGCCGCTTGGTGTCGAAGATATTTCAATGCCCGCCACATCCCAGAAGGTGTGGCAGGCGATTCAGGATTCCAATGTCCGCCAGGCGGCGGAATAACGTCTGGCGAGGGAGGTAGACGATGTACCAGTTCAACTATCAGAAGGCCGGTTCCGCGGATGACGCGGCGAGCGCCGTGACTTCCGCCGAGGATGGCCGTTTCCTGGCCGGAGGCATGACCCTGATCCCGACGCTGAAGCAGCGCCTGGCACAGCCCTCGGACCTGATCGACCTTGCCGGTATCGGTGACCTGGTCGGCGTCGAGGATGGCGGTGACAGCGTTACCATCAAGGCCATGACTCGGCATGTCGATGTCGCCAACAACGACATCGTGAAGTCGAAGATTCCGGCGCTGGCAAGCCTGGCCGAGAACATCGGCGACCCGCAGGTCCGCAATCGCGGCACCATTGGCGGTTCGCTCGCGAACAACGATCCGGCCGCGGACTATCCGGCAGCCGTCCTCGGCCTGAACGCCACGGTCATCACCAACAAGCGCGAGATCGCGGCGGAAGACTATTTCGACGGGATGTTCACAACGGCCCTCGAAGACGGCGAACTCATCACCGCTGTGCGCTTCCCGGTTCCGGACAAGGCGGCATACACGAAGTTCCCGAACCCGGCCTCTCGTTACGCCCTCGTGGGCGTCATGGTCGCACAGACCGGCGGCGAGACGCGGGTCGCGGTGACCGGTGCAGGGCAGGACGGCGTTTTCCGTGCAAGCGATATCGAGAGCGCTCTGTCCGGCAGTTGGAGTGCGGATGCCGCCAAGGGCGTGAAGATGTCCGACGACGGTCTGAACTCGGACATCCATGCGTCGGCCGAGTACCGTGCGCATCTGATTTCGGTCATGGCGAGCCGCGCGGTCGACGCCGCCGGCTGAGCCCGAGCAACGTTACTGGAGTTCACGGCCGGGGCTCTGCTCCGGCCGTATCTCTTGGTCTGGACGAGCAACCAACCTATCCTGCGAAACCGGCAGGCCGTTCCAACACCGGAAAGATCCATTGAGCAGCATCCCTGAGAACGTCGAAAAAACTCTCGAGCTCCTCGCGTCGGGCAACTACGTACCGGACCGCAGCCTTTCGACCGCGGTCTATCTCTCGCTCACCCTCGGCCGGCCGCTGTTCCTCGAGGGAGAAGCGGGCGTCGGCAAGACCGAGATCGCGAAGGTCCTGTCCGAGACCCTCGGCCGTCGCCTCGTGCGCCTGCAGTGTTACGAGGGCCTCGACGTCGCCTCGGCGGTCTATGAATGGAACTATTCGGCCCAGATGATCGAGATCCGGCTCGCCGAGGTCGAGGGTGCCGCCGACCGTGAGCGGCTCGGCAGCGACATCTTCTCGGACAAGTTCCTGATTCATCGCCCCCTCCTCCAGGCGCTCGACCCTTCAGCCGACGGTCCGCCCGTGCTCCTGATCGACGAGCTCGACCGGACCGATGAAGCGTTTGAGGCCTATCTTCTCGAGGTCCTTTCGGATTTCCAGATCACGATCCCCGAAATCGGGACCGTGCACGCCGAGGAGCCGCCGATCGTCATCATCACCTCGAACCGTACGCGCGAGATTCACGACGCGCTCAAACGCCGCTGTTTCTACTACTGGGTCGACTACCCGGACACCGAACGCGAGCTTGAGATTCTCGCGCTCAAGGCCCCCCAGGCCGACGCGCGCCTGTCTCGCCAGGTGGTCGAGTTTGTCCAGCGTCTGCGTGAACTGGACCTGTTCAAGGTCCCGGGTATCGCGGAGACGATCGACTGGGCGTCCGCTCTGCACCAGTTGGACATCATCGAACTCACGCCCGATGCCATCGACGACACGCTGGGTGTGTTGCTGAAGTACCAGGACGACATCGCGAAGATTCGCGGCAGTGAGGCCGCGAAGATCCTCGACGAGGTCAAGAGCGAGGTCGCCCTCGCCCAGGCAGCGACCTAGACACCGTGTCCGAAAAGGCCATCCCGGACGAGGCCCGCCCGGCCCTTCGGGCCAAGGCACAGCTCGATGACATCTCCGACCGCGAAGCCGACGGCTCGGGGAAGATCGCGAGCAATATCATGCATTTCGCACGTGTCCTGCGCGCCGCCGGACTGCCCGTCGGCCCCGGCAAGGTGATCGAGGCGATCCGGGCCGTGGAAACGGTAGGTCTCGATCACCGCGATGATTTTTATTGGGCACTGCACGCGGTCTTCGTGAACCGGCGCGACCAGCGCGAGATCTTCGATCAGGCCTTCCACGTGTTCTGGCGCAACCCCAAGCTCCTCGAACGCATGGCATCGCTGGTCCTGCCGTCCTTCGTGGACCCGGAGGCCCAGCAGAACACCGAGGAAATGAACCGGCGCCTTGCCGAGGCGCTGAAACAGGACCCGATGGAACTGCCCGGCGAGGGCGAAGGCGGGCAGGATGACGAGGACCCGGAGATCACCGTCGATGCGGTGATGACATTCTCCGCGAACGAAGTCCTCCAGCACACCGATTTCGAGAAGATGTCGAGCGAGGAACTCGAGGCGGCCAAGCGCGCCATCGCGCGCATGCGACTGCCGATCATGGAGGTTCCGACCCGCCGCTTCCGCCGCGACCCGCGCGGCCGGCGCATCGACATGCGGGCCACCCTGCGCGCGGCGCTGCGCGGCGGCGGCGCCTCGATCCCGCTGCAATACCGCAAACGCCAGCGCCGCCACCCGCCCCTCGTCGTGCTGTGCGACATATCGGGCTCCATGAGCCGCTATTCGCGCATGATCCTTCACTTCATGCACGCCGTGACGAACGACCGCGATCGCGTCCACACGTTCCTGTTCGGGACCCGGCTGACCAACGTCACGCGACAGCTCCGCTACAAGGACGTGGACGAGGCCCTCGACCGGGTTGCCGAGGCGGTTGACGACTGGTCCGGCGGTACGCGGATCGGCCACGCGCTGCACGACTTCAACACTCACTGGTCGCGCCGCGTGCTCGGCCAGGGTGCTGTTGTTCTGCTCATCACCGACGGTCTCGACCGGGACGCGGCGGACGGCCTCGACAAGGAAATCGAGCGTTTGCACATGTCGTGCCGCCGCTTGATCTGGCTGAACCCGCTCCTACGTTATGATCGTTACGAGCCCAAGTCCCTGGGGGCGCGCGCCATGCTGCCCCACACCGACGAGTTTCGCTCGATCCACAACCTGGAGAGCCTTGATCAGCTCGCCGAGGCCTTGTCCCGGGAAGACGGGCATGGGACGTTTCGAGGCATATCGCGACAGGAGGCAGCACAATGAGTGAATCAGCCATCGACCTTCAGGCCCTCGACCATGACGATGTGATCGAGAAGGCCTCGGCCTGGCGGGACGCCGGCAAGGACGTCGCGATCGCCACCGTCGTTACCACCTGGGGCTCCTCTCCGCGGCCGGTCGGCAGCCAGCTCGCCGTCGACCAGGACGGCAACATGATCGGCTCTGTCTCGGGCGGCTGCATCGAGGGTGCCGTGGTTCACGAGGCGCGCGAGGTGATGGCTGACGGCAAGCCGCGGCTGCTCGACTTCGGCGTCTCCAACGAAATGGCCTGGGAAGTCGGCCTCGCCTGCGGCGGCAAGGTCGAGGTCTGGGTCGAACGGCTCGACTGAGCCCATGCGTCCCGACACCCTGAAAAGCCTCCTCGCGGCACGCGCCGAGAAGCGACAGGTCGCACTCGTCTCGAATCTGGAGAGCGGCGCGCAGACCCTCGTCTTTAGCGACCGGACGGAAGGCGAACTTGCGCTCGATGACGACGCAATTGCTGCGGCCCGCGACGCGCTGCGCGACGACAAGAGCGGTCGTCTGCGGACCGGCGAGGCCCCGCTGTTCGTCCAGGTTTTCAATCCTCCCAAGCGCATGATCGTCGTGGGCGCGGTACACATCGCCCAACCGCTCGTCACCCTTGCCCAGACCGCAGGTTACGAAGTGGTCATCGTCGATCCCCGCGGTGCGTTCGCCACCCGGGACCGCTTTCCGGGCGTGACGCTCAGCGAGGACTGGCCGGACGACGCGCTGAACGCGCTTGCCATCGACAACCGCACGGCGGTCGTGACCCTGACCCACGACCCCAAGCTGGACGATCCGGCATTGCATGTGGCGCTGCGATCCGAGGCCTTCTACGTCGGATCATTGGGAAGCAAGCGGACCCACGCCGGGCGCGTGGAGCGCCTCACCGAAGCGGGCTACACCGAGGCAGAAATCGGTCGCATTCATGCACCAGTGGGGCTCGCGATCAACGCCAAGAGCCCGGCGGAAATTGCGATCTCGATCATGGCCCAGATCACCCAGGTGCTGCACAGCGCATGAAGTTCGGTCCCGTGCCCCTGTCGCAGGCCGAAGGCACCATGCTTGTGCATGGCCAGACTGTCGGCGACCGACGTTTCCGGAAAGGACGAATCCTCGACGCCGGCGATATTGCCCATCTGACGACATCCGGCATCAAGGAAATCACGGTCGCGATCTTCGAACCCGGCGATATCGACGAGAACAGCGCGGCCCTGCGCCTTGCTGAGGCCGCGGCCGGGCCCGGTGTACGCGCCGGGGTGGCCGGTACGGGGCGCGTCAACCTGTTCGCCCGTCACGGCGGCCTGGCCATGCTCGACGCCGACGCAATCGATCAGATCAACCGCATCGACGAAGGCATCACGATTTCCACTTTGCGTCCGCTCGACCGTGTCGATACGGAACAGGTTGTGGCGACGATCAAGATCATTCCGTTCGCCGTATCCGAGACTTCGCTGCATGCGGCGAAGAAGGCTGCAAATCATGCGGTCACGGTGCGGGCCTACCGCCCATACAAGATCGGATTGCTCCAGACGAACCTGCCGGGATTGCCCGAGAAGGTTCTGGCAAAGACCGAGGCCGTCATCCGGGCCCGCGTTGAATCACTGGGGAGTGAAGTTGCCGCGCCGCTCACCGTCGATCACGACGACATCGCGATCGAAGCGGCGCTCCAGGGCCTCGTGGGGATGGGCAGCGAACTGATCCTTGTCGTGGGCGCATCGGCAACCACCGACCGCAGGGATGTCATCCCTGCCGCGATCGTTCGGGCGGGCGGAGAAATCGAGCATTTCGGGATGCCCGTTGACCCCGGTAACCTCACCGTCCTCGCCCGGATCGGCGATACGCGAGTGCTCGCGTTGCCCGGATCGGCCCGCTCGCCGCGCCCGGGCGGCAACGATCTCATCCTGGAGCGGCTCCTCGCCGACATTCCGGTGGACGGGGACCACATCATGGGGCTTGGCGTGGGCGGCCTCCTCAAGGAAATACCGTCACGCCCCCTGCCCCGCACACAGGCGGCCCCGAGAGCGGAACGGCCGAGCGCGTCCGGCACCCGTTTCGCCGCCGTCATCCTCGCGGCCGGACAGTCCCGCCGCATGGGTGCGGTCAACAAGATGCTGATCCAAGTGGACGGGAAACCCATGGTGCGCCACGCGGTGGACGCCGCGCGAGACGCGGGTGCCGCCCACATTATCGTAGTGACTGGCCATCAGCCGGACGAATTGCGCGATGCAGCGGGCGACGGCGTTATATTCATTCACAATCCCGAATATGCCGATGGTCTCAGTACGTCGCTGCGGACCGGCGTGTCCGCCGTCCCGGACGATTGTGACGGCGTCCTCGTTGCGCTGGGCGACATGCCGCGCGTATCCGCGGATCACCTGCGCCGCCTCGTCGCCGCGCACGACCCCGACGAAGGCCATCTTATTTGTGTGCCGACACGGCACGGAAAACGAGGTAATCCTGTATTCTGGGATCGACGGTTCCTCGATGACATGTCCGCATTGAGCGGTGATGTCGGTGCAAAACATCTCATCGGTGAGCATGACGACTCGGTGGTAGAAATCCGCATGGAGGACGACGCCGTTCTGACTGATGTGGATTCACCGGCCGCGCTCGAACGCCTTGCGGCCGACCGGTCCGAGTTGGAGACATGATTCTGACGAGAACTCTCATTTTTGTATCCGTGCTGACCGGCCTCGCCGTGACGGCCACGCCGCTACCCGCGGTGGCGCAGGACAAGCCCACCTGCTTCGTGCGCGAGGGCGTCGAGTTCCACCGGCAGAAGAATTACGGCAAGGCTTTCGAGTGCTGGGACGCCCATGCGCGCCGGGGGAATTCCGCCGCTCAGCTCAATGTCGCCCGGATGTACATCCACGGCGAAGGCTTACAGCCAAACAACATCGATGCCTACCAGTGGCTGACGATAGCGGATCGCAGCGGGCGTCCGGAAGCACGTGCAGCCCTGGACCGAATCCGCAAGACATTGACGCCTGAGCAACTAGAGGACGCGCGCAACCGCGTCCAGCGCTTCTACACCAGTGGGCGGCGCTAACCCCGAAAACTGCGATCACGCCTCGCGGTCGATAACCTTGTAGCCCTGCATCTGGATCTTCCGGTCGTGGGTGATCTGGATATCGGTCGAGTTCTCGGTCAGGAGATTATGCTAGTGCAGCGCCGTCACGAACTAGCGCGTGGCTTCATATTGGGCGTGATGCGCGCGGCAGAATTCGAGTGCACGGTCGGCGATCTCCGTCGGCTTGCCGTCGTCGTCGAAGAGCTGGCGGTCGCCGCCTTCCGCTAGAACACCTGATTCTTCATCAATCCACAGGATGAACTGCTGCTGCTGCTGCTCCGCATTCTCCATCAGGATGAACGGATTACGGCGCACATAGGCGGGGACGTAAAATTCGCGCGCGCAGGTGTTGTTGGTGGCGACGAATGCATTAGTACCGGGTCGAAGCCCGTTACGACAACGGGCAACGATGGTTCGTCCGTCAAGAACACGATCGGGTAATGACAGGACGCGACGCCGAACTCGACAACGTTGATCGGGATCGCATTGGCCTCGGTGGCAAAAACGAGATCCATATCCTCTATCATCATCGAGTTGGCATGCTCAGCGGCTTCCACGGGCCGCGGCGCCTTGTAGAACAGCGGGAACCGCGGAGCATCAACCGCAGCGCTCGCCTCCGGTACAGGCGCCTCTTTCTTGCTCTTTGTTTCGCTCGCGACTTTCTTGCCGGCTTTCGGTTTACGTGCCGTCGATCCTCTCATGCGCGGTCAGTCAATTCGGCGGCACGGTAGGACGACGCCCTGCCCGATACAACCACATGAAAATTAGAGAATAATCAGCCTCGTTCGTACGCCTATACCGCGCGCTGGGTTAACCCGCCGTCAATGGCGGTCGCAGTGCCCGTGATATAGCCGGCGCGCTCGCTCGCGAGGAACGCCGCCATGGCGCCGAACTCCTCGACCGTGCCGACGCGGCCCATGGGAATCTGAGCGGCAACTTCCGCCTTCACTGTATCGATTTCCTTGCCTTGGTTCTCCGCCGTCAGCCGGTAAAGCTGCTCGATCCGGTCCGTCGCAATCCGCCCGGGCATCAACGCGTTGATGGTGACTCCGTCGGCTGCGATCTCGAACGACAGTGTCTTGGCCCAGTTTGTCAGAGCGACGCGGAGCGAATTCGAGATTCCAAGGGCCGGGATCGGTTCCACGACCCCTGTGGAGGTGACCAGGAGGATTCGCCCCCATCGACGCTCACGCATTCCCGGAAGCAGATGCCCCGTCAGGCGCGTGACGCTGACAAACATCGCCTCGAACGACTCCCGCCAGGTCTCGGACTCCACCTGGCTGACGGGCCCGAAGGGGGGACCGCCCGTGTTGTTGACCAGCACATCGACGCCGCCGAACGTCTCCAGCGCGAACGCCGCGGCGGCATCGACGGCACCGATGTCTGACATATCGCACGCGATCCCGTGCGCTTCGACACTGTGTGCCGTCGCTATATCGCGTGCTGCCGAGATGCAGGCATCTCCATCACGGCTTGCAACGATGATGCGCGCGCCTTCCGCTGCCAGCGCTTCCGCGATCCCGCGTCCGATACCGCGGCTCGCGCCGAGAACCAGCGCCCGCTTGCCGGCAAGTCCCAGATCCATATCGACCCCCAAAAGAAAACGACCCGCAACTGCGCGGGCCGTTCCAGATTACTCGAAAGCGCCGGCAACTTACGAGCTATCGCCCTCCTTAGCGACGAGCATGTCGTCGAGCGGCCGCGTGAAATTCTTATATGTGGCACTGGGCACCCAGTAGGTCCAGTCACCCACCCGCGCGTTGATTTCCTCGACTGCGGCGCGCGCCGCCTTGGCTGCATCCGACTGATCCGCTGCGTCGCCCGTGTAAACGGCTTCGAAATCAGCCCACTTCTTCCGATCGACTTCTGCCAGGCGGACGTTCACGGTCACCCCGGCAAACGTCGAGATGGAGGCAACCACGGCGTCCTCCGGAAGCTCGAACGCACCGCGCGGCCGGACATCCTCGAGCTCAACCGAGGCCAGGGCACGGCTCAGGGACGTCGCCCGGTCACCATCGAGCTCCCGACCCTCGGGCGCGCCGGATAGCGTGAAGGTCTCATCGGTCGCGGCCGCGCGGGAAATCTCGTAGGCCCCCTCGCCCTCACCGACCGAAACCCGTGCCACCTCGTTGGCCGGAATCCGAACGATCTCGCGCTGTAGCCAGGGAACCAGGCGTGTCTGGACATTCGTCACCCCGGTGACCAGCCACACATTGTTGCTATCGGGTTCGCGGATATAGGTTCCCGACGCACGACCGTCGAAAAAGCGCGCGCTCGGTCGACCGATGATCGCCTCGGCAAGCACATCGCCCCCGGCGTTCTGGACCTTCACATAGGCCGAGTCCGACAGCTCTTCATCGATGTCCTGGACCTCCAGGCGATAGAAGCGGTCGGGGTTTGCGGTTTTCCGTTCGACGTATTTCATGTCCGAAAGGCCCACAATCAGCCGGCGGACATCGCCCTCGTCGATCGGGTAATCCTCGCGCTCGGGCGTGACCCAGCCCTCACCCGACCGGTTCATGCTGAACTCGCCGAAGCGACTCTTGATCTCGATCTGCGTTGCGCTTTCGGGTGCCTCGCGCAGTTGCGCGAAGACGGGCTCGCGCTTGATGAGATCGAACGTCGCCGTCTCGTTGCCGATGCCGACCAGAACCGTCAGGATCACCGTCACGACTGTGACGACCAGCCAGCCCAGGAATACACGTGGACTCATGATCCGTCCTCCTAGTGAAGTACGGCGCGGTGATACCGCGACCTGCGAATGCGTCGGACGATCGCCAACAGGATCGCCAGGACCGCGATGACCAACGGCACCGCCCAGATGTTGAACACACGAACCTCGCGCTCGAGATTCTCGACATCCTCACGCAAGGAACGCTGAACTTCCCGGAGCTCCTTTCGGAGATCCAGCATCGCAAGGCGGAAATTGTCGATCTCAGCCTGCTGCTCCGCCGTCAGGATCACGCCTGTTGTCTGTTCTTCCTGCTGCAGGCGTTCGATCGTCTGATCCATTTCGGTGATGCGGGTGAGAAGTTCCTGCTCCTTACTGCGGAATTTGTTGTCCGCCTCAGCCCGCATCTCCTCGATCACCTCGAAGGGCCGGATCGAGAAACCGCGGCCGCGCAGGCCGACAAGGCCCTGACTGCCACGCAGATTATCGATCGCATTGATGAAGAAGTCCGCGTTGTTCGCGGTCGGGATCGCGACCTGCTCGCCCGCGACATCCTGGACCTGGGCCCAGTTCTGGTTGGCGAGCATATCGACATCACCCACGAGGATGATGCTGGCGTCAGTCTCGGCCACACTCTTGTGTGCCGCGCGCAAAGCCTCGGCGGCCGCCTCGTCCTCAGCCGCCTCGATCGCAGCCTCGGGCGGGCCGTCGGGAAAAGCCGACTTGACCTTGCCGGTCACCCTTGCCGCGAGGTTGTAAACGGTGTCCTGGGGCTCGAAACGGTCCAGAAGCGCGATCGGATTCGGCTGCTGGGCGATCTCGAAGGCGCTCATCAGGTCGGATGTCGGCGTGGTGAAGATCAGGGGCTCCAGCGTGGTCTCGGCGTCCTCCGCCGGCATGAAGGCCCCCGAAGAACTCACCACGATCCGTTGCAACTGCGCCGCAACGGCATCCTCCGTCGCGAACCGGTTGCCCTGCAGCGTCAGCCACGCGACATAGTCAACGGCCACCTGCTGTCCCGTCTCCGGATTGGGGAAGCCGACGCGCACCGCGTCATCCAGGTTGGCAACGAATTCGCCGCGCGCAACCGTCACGCCCCACGCATTCAGGAGCGGTTCGATGGCCGCCTGGCCGACGCCCGGCGGCGGAAGCTGGCCTGCCGACGGACCGAGCAGTGCCATCGATTCCGCATAGGGGTCCGCAAATGCCAGGACCCGACCGCCATTCACGACGAACTGATCCATGTCGTAGAGCATTTCGTCCTTGATGGTGTGCGCTCCGGCGATCACCAGGACCTCGGTCCCTTCCGGCAGTTCCGTCGCATCCTTGTCGAGGAACTTCACGTCGAAGAACTGGCGCATGCCATCCACGATCAGCCAGGGCGTGAAGTTATCGAACTGCGTGCCCTGGAAGGGCAGATCGGTCATCAGCGCAACGACCGGCTTTTCCGGTTCGGCAAGGTTGGAGATCAGCCGCGTGAGATCATATTCCAGGAACGGGCTACGTTCCGGCGCCAGATAGCCGATCGAATCCACGTCATCCGTCGAGTTCGTACCTGATACGCCGAAATAGGCCCGCGCTCCAGACTGATCGAACGGCAGCCCCTGCAGCCCATCGCTGACGGCCAGGTCTTCCTCGGTGGAAAACGGCTGCGGATCGAACACCTCGGTACGGATCTTGCCGTTCGAGAGTCGCTCATACTCGTCGAGCAGTTCCCGGACCCGGTCCGAATGACGCGCGATGTTGGGCCCGATCTCGTCGAAACGCTCGGAGTAGTAGAAGCGCAGATCAATCGGCTCATCAAGGGACGCCAGGACGTCGCGTGTCCCGTCGGACAGGGTGAACAGACGATCCTCGGTGAGGTCCAGACGTGTGCTGGTCAGCACGGCGTTGGACAGGGCGTTCAGCGACAGGAAAAAGACGATGGCGAGCCCGATCGTCGCCCAGGCCAGTGCCTGCCGGTCCGCGTTGCGAATGCGATCCCACATGGCTCAGACTCCCTTCTTCGCTTCGACGATCGCGGCATTGACGAAAAGCGCGATCCCGATGACAGAGAAGAAATAGATCAGGTCGCGAATGTCGATCACGCCCTGCGAAAGATCGGTGAAGTTCGTCAGGAAACTGAGCTCGGCAATCGATTCCACGAAGGTCTGCGGTGTCCACGCCCGGAAGAAGGACTGGATGATCTCGACTCCGCTCATCATGAAGACAAAACACAGGGCGGAGGCGAGGACAAAGGCGATCACCTGATTCTTGGTCAGCGCCGACACACACGCGCTCAGCGCCAGAAAACCGCCGGCCATCAGCCAGCTGCCGATATAGGCGGCGAGGATCACGCCGTTGTCCGGCTGGCCGAGCATGTTCACCGTGATCCACATGGGGAAGGTCAGCGCCAGCGCGATCCCGGCAAACACCCACGCGGCGAGAAACTTGCCGATTACGATCTGGCCCGTGGTCACCGGCAGGGTCAGCAGGAACTCGATCGTCCCCGACTTCCGCTCCTCCGCCCACAGGCGCATCCCGACCGCCGGAATGAGGAAGAGGTACAGATACGGGTGGTAGATGAAGAAAACCTGCAAATCCGCCTGCCCGCGCTCCAGCCACTGGCCGAAGAAGAAGGTCAGGCCGCCGGCCAGCGCCAGGAAGATGACGATGAAGACATAGGCGAGCGGCGACGTGAAGTAGGCCGCCAGCTCTCGGCGGGCGACAATCCAGACATTAAGCATTGGCTGCCTCCCCTTCGGCGTCGGGATCCTGTTGCAGGCCCTCCACCGCATAGGTCAGATCGCGGAACACATCCTCGAGGCGACCGCGCTCGACGAAGATCTCGTCGACCTTGATGCCCTTTGCCTCGATCGCGTTGCGAACCGTGGCAAGAATATCGCCGCCCTCGTCCGCAACCGCGAGGAGTTCGACGGTGGACGCGGTCTCGACCGAACAGCGGACCTGCTGGACCCCGTTCACGCTGTTCAGTACATCGACGCACGCCTGTGCCTGGCCATTCGGAATACGGATGCCCACGGCATTGTGCAGCCGAGACCGGGTTTGCAGCGAAAGCGGGTCATCGTCGGCAACCAGTTTTCCCTTCGCGATCACGATCGCACGCGAACACACCGCCTCGACCTCTTCGAGGATATGCGTCGAGATGATGACGGCCTTCTTGCCTGACATTTCCTTGAGAAGTTCGCGCACCTCATGTTTCTGGTTCGGGTCGAGACCGTCGGTGGGCTCGTCGAGGATCAGCAACTCCGGCTCGTGCACGATGGCCTGGGCCAACCCGACACGGCGCTTGTAACCCTTGGAGAGGGTTTCGATCGGCTGGTAGAGCACATTGGCGATGTGCAGCTTCTCCACCGCGTAGTCGATGCCGCGCCGGGTTTCCTCCGCGGAAAGACGGCGCACCTTGCAGACGAAGTTGAGCAGCGCAAGGGGGGTCATGTCGCCGTAAAGGGGGGCACCCTCCGGCAGGTATCCGATCCGCCGCTTGATCTCGAGCGGGAACCGGGTCACATCGTGCCCGGCGACTTCCACCGTGCCCATGGTCGGCGCGAGAAAACCTGTCACGATCTTCATCGTGGTCGATTTTCCCGACCCGTTCGGGCCGATGAAGCCGAGAACCTCGCCCTGATCGACGGAGAACGAGACATCGTCGACCGCGGTGATGGGGCCGTAGGTCTTTGTCAGCCCCTGTATATCGAGCAGTGTCGTCACGTCGCTTTTCCCTCCCGAACGGTCCGCCCCATGGCGGGCCGCGCTTCCGGTACATTGCAATGGCTTCGGCGGCAAATTCGGACCCCAGGCCAACAGTCTCGCCGATGCCGTTTCGATCCCGGCATTCTTGTTCTATGCAGGGGGTCACAGGGTCCCTGCGGGCCGAACGCCGAACGATTTAGGCAATTGACCCCGACGTTTCAACCCGGAAACGGGCCCAGTTTCGAGGTCCGCGCCCGGCCGGTTCGTCGATGCATCCGGCGGATCGGCGGAACATACGCGAATCGACCGCAAAAAGCACCGCCAAACACATGATTTTGAACACTTAATCTAGGGGAACGGGCAGGCCTCGCCGGTCACCTGAACGAATGCACGTTCTCCGGCCACGAGGGTGAACCGATATTCGGTATCGCCTACCGCGACGGAGTGATGCAACGGCAGCAGGCCTTCGGCGCTGAAGGTCTCGCCCCCCAGATGACCGAACGTCGCCGTCACGGGCTTGGCCGGATCGAACCAGCCCACCGGCTGGTTGTTATCGTTGCGCGCCGCCTGCCCGCGCGCCGTGATGGTCACGGCCCCGTTCGCGAACGACACCGTCCCGTTCGCGCCGCTCTGGATTTCGTTGTTCACGATGAAACGCTTGGTTTCACCCAGCGGCACGCAAGATACGTCGTCGCGGGCCAGTCCCACCACCGTCGTCAGCCGTTCCAGGCTGAACCCGGCCTCGATGCGCGCACGCGCGGCCGCCAGGATCTCGGCTTCCTGGGCACTGGGCACATCGGTCTCATACCGTTCCCGCCATTCATCGACCCGGTCGCGTTCGGACCGCAAGGCCGCCTTGAGCCCCGCGATTTCGGAGCGCAGGGTCGCGCTCTCGGTCGTGATCTCCGACAGGCGTTCTTCCAGGTTGTGCACATCCTGGGTCGCGATCTCGGTCCCGATGCTCTTGGCCCAGAGGCCAACACAGAGGCCGACCGCAAGGACCAGTCCCCAGCGGAAAATGAAGCCGGTGACCTGACGGCGCCGCCGGGCCCGATTGCGATTCTCAGAAAGTCCAAGCGACATACCGCAAACTCAACCCGTCAGGCGCCGACAACACCGAGTTCGCGCAGGGCGATATAGCCCATCGCCAGGCCGATGATCGCAAAAAGGGTCGCGATGGTCTTTTCCATGGAGCGCTGGGAGATTGTACCCTGCAGCCGGGGACCGATCTGCCCGCCGATGATCACGCCCGGGATCGTGTAACAGACGAGGTTCCACGGAATCGCGTTCACCCCGCCCTCCGCGATCAGCGCCGACACTTGTGTAAAAGATGCGGCCGCGATGGTCACGATCACGATAAACACCGATGTCGCCGCCGCGACCGGCACCGGCACATGGTTGCGCTTCACGAGCTGCGGCATGATGACTTCGCCGACCCCGACGCCGAGAAGGCCGGTCAGGAAAGACCCGATGCCCGTTGTGGCCGCGCCACCCGCGCCCTGTTTCGGTTTCTTGAAATTGTAGGTCTGGCCGTCCGCGGCCGTGACGCTCACCGGCTCGCGCCCGGAGCCCGCGAACTTGTCCTCGCTCTCCATCGCCATTTCCTGCGGCGGGTGATGCCGGAAGATGATCGGTGCCAGAACGAGCATCAGGAGCGCATAGGCGCCTTTCAGCAGCGCCTCCTGGTGCTGCAGCGTCGCCAACAGCAGCGCGCCCACGATGGCAACCGGCACCGCCACCATCAGGAACGGATACGCGCTGGGGAAATGGATCAGTTTCTTGCGGTAGTAACCCACGAAGCCCGACGAGAAGCCGAACACCTCCGTCATCAAAGCCGTGCCGATGGCCGCCGCGGTCCCGGCAAGCAGGTATTCCGGCCCGAGCATCGGGAAGATGATGAGGAAGATAGGCGCAAACAGAGCCGCGCCGCCGATCCCGCTCAGCATGGCGGTGGTCGCCACGCACATCGAGACAGGAAACATGAACCAGTATCGCGTCCAGTCCAGATCCGCGAGAAATTCCATCGGGTTGCACCTGATCTTGCGAAGCATCGAACGTCGTCTGACGGGCCGCGCAAGCTAACGCGCCCACATTCGAAAATCCACGCGCAATTGAGTGATCGGATACCGCTGCCGGAACCCGTCGGTGGCCGTGCGAATTGCAACGAATCAATGCGGTTGCAAGTCTCCGGCGAACGATGAGAATTCGGGTCTTGAGCCGAATCCTTGGGGGTAAGCAATGGCGATTGAATTCAATGGGCGGGTGGCCGTCGTAACCGGCGCCGGCAACGGCCTGGGCCGCAGTTATGCACTGGCACTCGCCGAACGAGGCGCGCGGGTCGTGGTCAACGATCTCGGCGGTGCGATCGACGGCAGCGGCGGATCGGGCACCCCTGCGGATGCGGTGGTCGATGAAATCAGGGCCAACGGCGGCGAGGCCGTCGGGAACTACGACAGTGTCGCGGAACCGGACAGCGCGGCCAATATCGTGCAGACCGCGATCGACGCCTTCGGTCAGGTGGACATCGTCATCAACAACGCGGGCATCGTCCGGGACAAGACATTCCACAAGATGAGCCTGGACGACTACGAGTTCGTCGCCCGGGTCCACTATCTGGGTTCCGTCTATGTCACCCATGCCGCCTACCCCCACATGCGCGAGGCGAATTACGGCCGGGTACTCATGGTCTCCTCGAACTCGGGCCTGTACGGCAATTTTGGCCAGACCAACTACTCCGCCGCGAAGATGGCCGTCGTCGGCTTCATGAACACGCTCAAGCTCGAGGGCGCGCGCAACAACATCGTGGTCAACGCGCTGGCCCCGCTCGCGGCAACCCGGATCGCCGAACCGTCGGGTATCTTCGAGACCTACGACGCGAACCTGGTGACGCCCGAGGCCGTCGCCGCGATAGTCACCTATCTCGTCAGCGAGAACTGCACGGATTCCGGCAATATCATTGCGGCGACCGCGGGCTACTACTCACGCATACAGGTCATGGAGAGCGAGGGCGTGTCGGTCGATCCGCGCGAGACCATGACCCCGGACCGTATCGCCGAGCTCTGGCCGCAAATCCACGAGATGCGCAATCCGCGCCCCTTCGACGACGCGGTCGCGAACCTCACGGCGGTCATGGCGAAGGAAGACTAGAGAAACCTAGGCGCGGCGCAGCTCACGCTTCAGGACCGCACCCGCCTCCGCGATCGAGGCCCGGGAGCGCTGGTACAGGCGCTGCCACATCCAGATGAAATGGGTCATCCCCTCCTCCACCTTGAGCTGGTGGGGAACTCCGGCGGCCGAAAGGTTCCTCGCAAGCGCGCGGCTGTCGTCAATCAGCGGGTCAAGGTCGCCCACCATCACCCAGGTGTAGGGCAGTCCCGATAGGTCGGCATGGGCCGGAGCGATACGCGGATTCGCCGGGTTGACATCGTGGCCCTCCAGGTACCCTTCCCAGATCCACCACATCTGTGCCTGGCTGAGCCCGCAGGTCCCGTCGCCGATCTCGCGCCAGGACGGCGTGTCCACATCGAGCAGGTAAACGCCATAGACCAGCGCCAGTGCGCGGACCGCGCCAGTGTGCCTGAGCTCGACACCGGCATAGAGCGCGAGGGTCGCCCCGGCGAAATCCCCGCAGTACGCAATACGCGCCGGATCGAGCCCGTGTTCCGCACCCTGGTTCAGGACCCACTCGGCAGCCGGCATCGTCTCGTCCACTGGAACCGGGAAGCGGTATTCTGGCCACAGCCGATAATCAACGTTCGCGACCGCGCAGCCGCTTTTCAATGCAAGCCGCCGGCAAATCTGATCGTAGGCCGCGACGTCGCTCGGCTACCAGCCGCCGCCGTGAATGAACACGGTGACCGGCGCGGGCCGTTCCCCGGTCGGAAAATAGAGCCGAAGCAGGAACGGGTCATGCGGGCCGTCGACGGTCACGTCCCGCACCTCATCGACGGGCAGCTCCCCATCGGGCTGGTTGAGAAATGCGTAGTAGCGCCCGCGCGCCGCACGGGCGGCCTCGACGCCGACATCCGCCGGGTCCGGCAGGTCCGCACCGGACTCCTTGATCTGCTCGAACACGGCCGCGAGGCCTGGACACACAGGCGATGGCATAGCGATTTTTCCCTATCCGATCCCGAGCGTGATGCCGCCGTCCTCGACCAGCGCGGTGACGATCGCGACCTTGTCCTTGGGCCGATCAGCCATCGTTCTCGGCTTCGAGCATGTTGCGCAACTCGCGCTTCACGATCTTCCCGTAATTGTTCTTCGGCAGCGCCGCCGCTATCCGGTAGTCCTTGGGCCGCTTGAAGCGGGCGATATTGTCGAGGCAGAGCCGGTCAAGCGCCTCGGTGTCGATCTCCGCGCCGGCGTTGGGCGTCACGAAGGCGATGACCTCCTCCCCCCACTCCTCGTGGGGCCGCCCGACGACCGCGCACTCGAGCACGCCCGGGTGGCGCAACAGCACCTCCTCGATCTCGCGCGGGTAGATGTTGGAGCCGCCGGAGATGATCATGTCCTTCGACCGGTCCTTCAGGGTCAGGTACCCGTCACCGTCGAACGCGCCCATGTCGCCGGTGTGCAGCCAGCCGCCGCGCAGGGATTCAGCGCTCGCATCAGGCCGGTTCCAGTAGCCCCGCATGACGACGGCGCCGCGCACCAGGATCTCGCCGACCTCGCCGACGGGGACGGCGTTGTCGTCCGGGTCGGTCACCTTCACGTCGACGACCGACTGGGCGTAGCCGACCGAGGCGAGACGCTCCTCGTGGCGGGGATGATCGGTGTCCACATGATCCTCGCGCGGCAAGACGGTGATGCACATGGGGCTCTCGCCCTGGCCGTAGATCTGCACGAACTTGGGCCCGAACCGTTCGAGCGCCTGTTTGAGATCGGCGACGTACATGGGCCCGCCCCCATAGGTGACCGTCCGTAGGTTCATGGCGTCGCCGGTCGGATGGCCCACCAGGCGCTTCACCATGGTCGGGGCTGCAAACAGGGAAACCTCTTCATGCTGCTGGAACAGCTCGAATATCTCGTCCGGCTCGAAGCCGCCGGACTCGGGCACGACCTGGCGCGCACCGACGGCCAGATGGGGAATGCCATAGAAGCCCGAGCCGTGGGACATGGGCGCCGGATGCAGCGCCGCGCCGTTCACGGGAACCCGGTCCACGTCGAGGAAGTAGGTGAGCATCATCTCCCACAGGTTGCGGTGGGACAGCATTGCGCCCTTGGGATTTCCGGTGGTGCCGGAGGTGTAGAACAGCCAGGCGAGATCGTCGTCGGCCCTGTCGACCATCTCCAAGGGGTCGGCCGCGAGGTAGCCCGCGTATTCCACCTCGCCGACGACCACGACACGGGCCTTGCTGCCCGCGATATCCAGGCCCTTCGCGGCCTTTTCCGCGAGATCGGGCGTCGTGAAGACCACGCCCGCGCCGGCATCGTCGAGGATGTAGGCCAGTTCCTTCTCGTGCAGCTTGTTGTTGATCGGCAGCGCCGTGAGCCCTGCGTGGAGCGCGCCATGAAACGCCTCGAGATATTCCGGCGTGTTGGTCATGAACAGGCCGACCCGGTCGTCGGCCTTCAGGCCGAGGTCGCCGCGCATGGCGCCGGCCAGCCCCGCGACCCGGCGGGCAAGCGTGCCGTAGTCGCAGTAATCCGCGGCCCCGTGCGAAATCGCCACGCGATCGGGAAACGAGCGCGCCGCGCGCACAAGCAACTGGTTGAGATTCATGGAAAACAGGCCCTCCCCGGCCCTAGAATGGCGCAGGCGACAGGGGCGGACAAGCCGCGGGAGACTTTATCGATGGCGTATGAACTCTATTACTGGCCGACGATCCAGGGGCGCGGCGAATTCGTGCGCCTCATCCTGGAAGACGCCGGCGCCGAGTATGTGGATGTGATCCGCAAGCCCGAGACCGAGGGCGGCGGGGTCGAGGCGTTGGACGCCTTCCTGGGAACTTCGGAACATTTACCGCCCCCGATCCTCGTGGATGGT
>JAYPRP010000024.1:0-31820 GCA_038132575.1 Rhodospirillaceae bacterium | reverse complement strand
GTCGAGGGCCATCGAGAGATCGACGATCTTGGTGGGTATCTGCATGGGTTCCCCCCGGGTGCTCGTGTTGTTCGTTGGCGCCAGCTTACGATGCGGCGGCGGAGCGGGGAAGCAGCTACAGGATGAACTTCGACAGGTCCGCGTTCTTGGTTAGCTCCTCGAGCCGCTCGCGGACCATGGCTTCGTCGATGGTGATCTCCTCGCCGTCGCGGTCGGGCGCCGAAAAGCTGATCTCGTCGAGCAGCCGCTCGAGCACCGTGTGGAGGCGGCGCGCGCCGATATTTTCCACCGACTGATTGATCTCGGCCGACATCTCCGCGAGCGTATCGATCGCCTCCTCGGTGAAGTCGAGGGTCACGCCCTCGGTGCCCATCAGCGCCACATACTGGCGGATCAGCGAGTTCTCTGGCTCGCGCAGGATGCGGCCGAAATCCTCGCGGGTGAGCGCGCGGAGCTCGACTCGGATGGGCAGGCGGCCCTGGAGCTCGGGCAGCAGGTCCGAGGGCTTCGCCAGGTGGAACGCGCCCGAGGCGATGAACAGGATGTGGTCGGTCTTCACCGCGCCATGCTTGGTGGCGACGGTCGTACCCTCGATCAGCGGCAGCAGGTCGCGCTGCACCCCTTCCCGGCTGACATCGGCGCCCTGTCGGTCGGACCGCGCGGTGATCTTGTCGATTTCGTCGAGGAAGACGATGCCGTTCTGCTCGACGCTGGTCAGCGCGTCGCGCACCAGCTTCTCCTCGTCGAGCAGCTTGTCCGCCTCGTCGCCGATCAGGACGTCGTAGGATTCCGCGACGGTCATGCGGCGCGGCTTTGTCTGCTGGCCGAACGCCTTTCCCAGCATGTCGTTCAGGTTGATCATGCCCATCTGGCCGCCGGGCATGCCGGGGATGTCCATGGTGGGCAGGCCCATGCTGCCGGTGTCGGCGACCTGGATCTCGATCTCCTTGTCGTCGAGCTCGCCGTTGCGGAGTTTCTCGCGGAAGGATGCGCGGGTGGACTCGCTGGCATTCTCGCCGACCAGCGCGTCGAGGACGCGCGCCTCGGCATTGAACTCGGCCTGGGCGACCACCTCGCGGCGTTTGGTCTCGCGGGTCATCAGGATCGCCTGCTCGGCCAGGTCACGGATGATGGATTCCACGTCGCGGCCGACATAGCCGACCTCGGTGAACTTGGTCGCCTCGATCTTGATGAAGGGCGCGTTGGCCAGCCGCGCGAGCCGGCGCGAGATCTCGGTCTTGCCGACGCCGGTCGGGCCGATCATCAGGATGTTCTTCGGCAGCACCTCCTCGCGCAAATCATCGGGCAGCTGCTGGCGCCGCCAGCGGTTGCGCAGCGCGATGGCAACGGCGCGCTTGGCGTCGTTCTGGCCGATGATGAAGCGGTCGAGCTCGGAGACGATCTCGCGCGGAGAGAAATTGGTCATGTGGTCCTGTTACAAGCTTTCGATCGTCAGGTTGGTGTTGGTGTACACGCAGATGTCGGCGGCGATCCCCATCGCCTGCTCGGCAATCTGATGGGCGTCGAGATCGTCCCGGCCGATCAGCGCGCGCGCCGCGGCGAGCGCGTAGTTCCCACCCGAACCTATCGCGATGATGCCGTCGTCCGGCTCGAGCACGTCGCCCGTGCCGGTCAGCACCAGCGAGGCCTCCTTGCTGGCGACCGCCATCATGGCCTCGAGCCGGCGGAGATACCGGTCCGTGCGCCAGTCCTTCGCCAGCTCGACGCAGGCGCGGGTGAGCTGGCCCGGATGCTGCTCGAGCTTCGCCTCGAGCCGCTCGAACAGCGTCATCGCGTCGGCGGTGGCGCCGGCGAAGCCCGCGATCACGCTACCGTCACCCAGTGGCCGCACCTTGCGGGCGGAGGCCTTGATCACCGTCTGGCCGAGGCTCACCTGTCCGTCGCCGGCGATGACGACATCTTCGCCCTTGCGGATCGACAGGATGGTCGTGCCATGCCAGGTCGGGATGCGGTCGTCGGAAAGGGTGGTGTTCATGGCTCGGGTATCCGCGATGAGGTCTGTCGGGTCGAGGCCCTGAGTCCTGCCGCATCCGAGCGGCGGGCGCAATGGTTTGGCCCCAAGCATGTGGGGCCCGGTAGCGCCCGGATCAAGCCCGGACGGCCGCGGTGGGGCGGGGCAGGCGAGGACTGCGATGATGAAGCGGAAGGGCGTGTCGTGGCCGCCGGCCTCGATCCGGTTCTCGCCGATGTAGAGTGAGACCGCGTTCTTCGGCTCGTCCAGGCCGATACGCTCGCCATTCACGAGGGTCCCGAATTGGCTGGCCGCGTCGCGGATCATCAGGCCGGGGCGTCCCGTCTCGATCACGAAATGGTGTCGCGACAGGTTGTAGGGTCGCTCGTCGGGGAACTGCAGCTTGACGTCGGTGCGCGTGACCTGATCGCCCCGGTTGGGATTGCGCCCGACGCCGTACGGCGTCTCCTTGATCCGGATGCCGCGCTTGGACATCTGGCCCAGGGCCGCGTTCGAATTCGGCCGCAGCAAGACCGCGGACCAGAGGCCGGGCGCCGCGATATCGCCGGAGACCGGGGCGTGGCCCCGCTTGTCGGTGATCGGAATCACGTTCGGGTCCTCGAAGCCGCTTTCCGACTCGGCCCGCGCGAACGCACCGCCGGATGATGTGGAAGAGCTCCCCGTTTCCCCCCCCCGTTTCCGTGAGCGGCACTAGAGCCAGCCCGCTCAGGAGATGGGCCGCGGCCCGCCGCACCTGTTTGTGGGATGGCGCCGGGCCGGTGCGGGTGCTATCTAGGCGCCGCATTCGGTTCGAAACCGGTTTGCAGGAGCAAAAACCATGAGTGTTCAGGAACTTCCGGAGCGCGGCGCGGGGCGTACCGCCGAGGTCGTGCGCACGACGAAGGAAACCGACATCTCCGTCGCGGTGAACCTCGACGGCACGGGCGCGTATGACGTGGAGACCGGCATCGGTTTCCTCGACCACATGCTCGAACAGATCTCGCGCCACAGTCTCATCGACCTGACGGTGCGCGCGAAGGGCGACTTGCACATCGATTTCCACCACACGACTGAGGATTCGGGTTACGCCGTGGGCGAGGCGATCAGCAACGCGCTGGGAGACCGCCGGGGCATCCGCCGTTACGGCGATGCGCTGGTGCCCATGGATGAGACCCTCACCCGAGTTGCGCTCGACGCGTCGAACCGCCCCTTCCTGGTCTGGAAGGTGGACTTCACGCGCCCGAAGCTGGGCGACATGGATACCGAGCTGTTCCAGGAATGGTACCGCGCGTTTGCCCAGTCGGCGGGACTGACCCTGCATGTCGAGACGCTCTACGGCGAGAACAACCACCATATGATCGAGTCCTGCTACAAGGGCCTCGCCCGCGCCCTGCGCACGGCCGTGGAGATCGACCCGCGCCGCGCCGACGACGTGCCGTCGACGAAAGGCGTGCTGGGCGGCTCGATCGACTGACCGGCCGGGCGGCCGGCATGGCGGACAGGAACGACACCGAAGCCGGCACCGCGGTGACGGGCGCGTCCTACTCGGACTATCTCACCCTCTACGAGCAGGTGCGGGCCTTCCGGCCGCGTGAGATTCTCGAGTGCGGAACCGGCATCTCGACCGTCGTGCTCGCTCACGCGCTGATGGAGAACGCGGCGAAGGACGGCGGCGATTCTGGCCGAGTGACCTCCATGGAGGACGATCGCGGCAGTTTCGAGACGGCGTCGGCACGCCTGCTGGAGGCGGTGCGCGGCGTGGTCGATCTGATCTACAGCCCGAAGGTGGACGGCTTCTACAAGTGCTTTCGCGGCGTCCAGTGCGAGTCCCTGCCCGACCGGCCCTTCGATTTCGTCTTCTCCGACGGGCCCGACCGTCGCTCGCCGGTGAGCGGCGACAAGCTGTTTAACCTGGACCTGATCCACGTGGTGCGGAACTCAGACCGGCCGGTGCGGGCGGTGGTCGACAACAACTACCTGACCTTCTACATCCTGCAGAAGATCTTCGGCGTCGCGCTTGCGCGCTACAGCGTCAGCCACAAGCTGATGTTCATGGGCCCGGTGACCCGCGATGACGTGCGCTTCCTGCGGAAGGAATCCTTCCTGCCGGACCTGCGATTGTTTTTGACGACGGAGCTGAAGCTGCGCATGGCGCGGCAGGACGAGGTTGAGGGCTAGGCAATGGCCACGAAGATCTACACCGTCCACATGAACGGCTGGTCCGCATCGGCCGACACGGACGCGATCCTGATCCCCGAGGGGTTCAACGTCACCGCCTTCCTGTTGGGGCCGCTCTGGGCCCTGTGGCACTGCATGTGGCGGACCGCGATCGTGCTTCTGTTGCTGGCTGCCTTGGTCAGCGGCGGAGCCATGGCCGCTGGCCTGACGGACGGCGCGGAGCTCGTGCTCTCGCTGGGCGTCCAGGCGGCGACCGGGCTGTGGGGCAACGACTGGCGTCGCCACGTGCTCGCGCGCCGGGGCGTGCTCGAGCGCACCGCGATCGCGGCGCCGGGCTATCGCGACGCCGAGCAGCGCTACCTGGTCGGGGGTGCCTGAGCCCATGGAGACGGTCGCCATCATCGACTATGGCTCCGGCAACCTGCGTTCGGCGGCCAAGGCGTTCGAGCGGGCTGCGCGGGAGGCCGGGCTCGCGCGCGAGATCGTCGTCACGGAAGCGGCGGATGTGGTCGCTCGCGCGGACCGAGTGGTCCTGCCGGGCGTCGGCGCGTTTCGCGATTGCCGGGACGGGCTCGCCGCGCGCGACGGCATGATTGCCGCGCTCGAGGCCGCGGTCGTCGAACGCGCCCGCCCCTTCTTCGGCATCTGTGTCGGGATGCAGCTCATGGCCACGCGCGGCCTCGAGCATGGCGAGACCGACGGCTTCGGCTGGATTCCGGGCGCGGTGGTGCCGATCGCCCCGGCGGACCCGGCGCTCAAAATCCCCCACATGGGCTGGAACGAGCTCGACCCCACCGCGACGGACCATTCGCTGTTCGCCGACCTTGCCGGCGGCGCACACGCCTATTTCGTGCACAGCTATCAGCTTGCGGCGGAGAACGACACCGACGTGCTGGCGCGCGTGGACTATGGCGGCGCGATCACCGCGGCCGTGGGGCGTGACAACATGATCGGGACCCAGTTCCACCCGGAGAAGAGCCAGGCGATCGGCCTCGCGCTGATCGCCGCCTTCCTGGAGTGGACGCCATGATGTCGGGATTTTTTATGGCACCGTCCCGCACCGGCGAGGTGTGCCGATGACCGATACCCAGATCGAGCGGTTGGCGGAGTTCCGCGGCAACGATCTGGCCGACCTGTGCGACGCGGCCGAGGCGGCGATCGTCGCGGGCGGCGGCTTCGGCTGGCTTACGCCGCCGCGCCGCGATGTGATGGAGGCCTACTGGCGCGGCAACCTGCTAGTGCCCGGGCGCACGGTGTTCGTCGGCCGGCTCGACGGCGTGATCGCGGGGGCCGCCCAGCTCAACCGGCCGCGCGCGTCGAGCGAATCCCAGTCCTTCGCGGTAAACGTCTCGACCTTCTTCGTCGCGCCCTGGGCGCGCGGCCACGGGCTGGCGCCGGGGATTCTCGAGGCCTGCGAGGAGCTCGCCCGGCGCGAGGCCTACACGGTCCTCAACCTCGACGTGCGCGCGACCCAGGAACGTGCGATCCAGGTCTTCGAGGAGAGCGGCTATGTGCGCTGGGGAACCCACCCGAAATACGTGCGGGTCGCGGGCGAATATATCGAGGGCTACTACTACATGAAGGACCTCTGACCGCCATGATCCTGTTTCCCGCCATAGACCTGAAGGACGGCGCTTGCGTGCGCCTGCTGCGCGGCGAGATGGACGCGGCGACCGTGTTCAACGATAGCCCGGCCGACCAGGCGCGCGCGTTCGTTGAGGCCAGCGCGGACTGGCTGCACATCGTCGATCTGAACGGCGCCTTCGACGGCGAGTCGGTGAACGGCGATGCGGTGCGCGCGATCCTCGACGTGACCCGCGGTGCCGGCGTGCGCGTCCAGCTCGGCGGCGGCATCCGCTCGGCCGAGCATGTCGCGGGCTGGCTTGCCGACGGTATCGACCGAGTCATCCTCGGCACCGCCGCGGTGAAGGACCCCGACCTGGTCATCGACGCCTGCAAGGCCCATCCGGGCCGGGTCGTCGTCGGGGTCGATGCGCGCAGCGGTCGGGTCGCCGTCGAGGGTTGGGCCGAAACCTCTGACCTGGCCGCCGACGAACTCGCCCTGCGTTTCGAGGACGCGGGCGTGGCCGCGCTGATCTACACCGATATCGATCGGGACGGCGCGATGGAGGGCCCGAACGTGGACGCCACCGTCGCGCTCGCCCGCGCCATCTCGATCCCGGTGATCGCCTCGGGCGGAGTGTCGAAGATTGAGGATGTCGAGGCGCTCCTGCCCTACGAGGCGGACGGCGTGGCGGGGGTTATCTCGGGCCGCGCGATCTACGATGGGCGGATTGACCTGGCCGCGGCGCTAGCGCGGCTCCGGGGGGCCGGGTGATGCTCAAGGTGCGGATCATCCCCTGCCTCGACGTGAAGGACGGCCGCGTGGTGAAGGGCGTCAACTTCGTCGATCTGCGCGATGCCGGCGATCCGGTCGAACAGGCGCAGATCTATGACAGAGCGGGTGCCGACGAGCTGTGCTTCCTCGACATCACCGCCAGCCACGAGGACCGGGACATCATTTTCGACGTGGTCGCGCGGACGGCGGAGGCCTGCTTCATGCCGCTGACCGTCGGTGGCGGGGTGCGCACGGTGGACGATATCCGCCGGCTGCTGCTCGCGGGCGCGGACAAGGTCTCGATCAACACGGCGGCGGTGAACGACCCGGAGTTCGTGCGGGCGGCGGCAGAAAAGTTCGGGACCCAGTGCATCGTTGTCGCGATCGACGCCAAGGCCGTGGAGAGCGAGGGCATCGACGGGCGCTGGGAGGTTTTCACCCATGGCGGGCGGAACCCAACGGGCCTCGACACGGTCGAATGGGCCCGGCGGATGGAATCGTATGGCGCGGGCGAGATCCTGCTCACCTCGATGGACCGGGACGGCACCAAGTCCGGCTTTGACGTGGAGTTGACCCGGGCGATCGCGGATGCGGTGTCGATCCCGGTGATCGCGTCGGGTGGGGTCGGGACACTCGAACATCTTGTCGAGGGCGCGCGCGACGGCCATGCTTCGGCGGTGCTGGCCGCGTCGATCTTTCACTTCGGCGAGCATTCGCTGGGCGAGGCGAAGGCCCACATGGCGGCGGCGGGCGTGCCCGTGCGGCCGGTCGCCGGGGAGCAGTTCGAGGAGACATCGTGATGGCCGAAAAACCGAACGCGGAAATTGTCGATGCGCTCTACGCCGTGATCGAGTCCCGGGTCGGGGGCGACCCGGACACGTCCTACACGGCGCAGCTTCTGGCGCGCGGGACCGGCAAGATCTCCGAGAAGGTCGGCGAGGAGGCGGTCGAAACTGTTGTGGCGGCGCTGAGCGAGGGTCGGGAGGCGCTGGCGGCGGAGAGCGCCGATCTGATCTACCACCTATGTGTGCTATGGGCCGATGCCGGTATTCGCCCCGAGGATGTCTGGGCGAAGCTCGCCGAACGCCAGGGCATCTCGGGGATCGAGGAGAAGGCGGGCCGGGAGGGCAAGTGATGGCGGAGATCGAAATGACTTACGACGGCGAGAATATTTTCGCAAAGATCCTGCGGGGTGAGATTCCCTGTAACAAGGTCTATGAAGACGACCACGCGCTGGCCTTCCACGACATCAACCCCCAGGCGCCGACCCATGTGCTGGTGATCCCGAGGGGGGCGTATGTGTCGAACGCGGACTTCACGGCCAACGCCTCGGATGCCGAGATTGCGGGCTTCCTGCGCGCCGTGGGACAGGTCGCTCGCGAGCTCGGGTTGGAAGCCCCCGGCTACCGGATTCTCGCCAACCACGGCGCGGATTCAGGCCAGGAAGTGCCCCACTACCATGTGCATGTCTTCGGGGGCCGTCCGCTCGGGCCGATGCTGAAGCAGCCGGGATAGGCGGTTGCCGCCGGCCCTCCCCGCGTCCAGAATGAATCCGACAGTGCACGGAGGATGCCATGGCCTATGAGAGTTTCGATCTGCACGAGATGTCGCCGGCCTGCGGCGCGATTATCGAGGGCATCGATCTTTCGCAGTACCTGACGAACCGGCAGTTCGACGAGATTCACCAGGCGCTGCTCGAACGAACGGTCATCATCTTCCGCGACCAGGACATCACGCCGGACCAGCAGGTGGCCTTCGCGCGCCGCTTCGGCGAGCCGCAGCCCTCGGCCGTGTCAGGCTTCGAGAAGAGCAAGGACAATCCCGAGATCGACATCCTCGAGTATGACGCGTCGAACCCGCCGCATGTGACCCGCGACCTGTGGCATACGGATTTCGCCGGGACCGAGCGCCCGACCATGGGCACGGTGCTCTACGCCAAGGACATCCCGCCGCGCGGCGGCGACACGCTGTGGGTCAACATGGTTGCCGCCTACGAGGCGCTGTCGGACCGGATGAAGGCCCATCTCGATGGGCTGTGGGCCTATCACGATTCCTACCAGCCCTATTCCGAGATCTCGCGGCCCGAGATGTACGAGGGCGAAAAGGGTACGGACTATCTGCGCGACAAGCAGACCGCCTACCTGCCGGCGCTGCACCCGGTGGTGCGCAAGCACCCGGTGACGGGCAAGAGGGGGCTCTTCGTCAACGAGTCCATGACCACCTTCATCAAGGACATGGACCGGCGGGAGAGCGATTTCCTGCTCCGCTACCTCTTCGACTATCTGCGCACGCCTGAGTTCAACTACCGTCACAAGTGGAAGACTAACGACCTCGCCGTCTGGGACAACCGGTTGTCGCTGCACTATGCGCTGTTCGACTACACCGAACATCGGCTGATGCACCGGATTGTCATCCAGGGCGACGTGCCGCGCGAATAGGCCGCACGAATTAAGTCGAATGAATCGGCGCGTGCCCGCTAGTTCGCCGCGATGTTGTCGATGAGCCGCGTCTCGCCGAGCCAGGCGGCCGTGAGGACCCGCAGGGGTGTGCCGGCCGGGACCTGATCGATGGGCAGAAGCGTCTCCGCCGCCCGAACCTCCAAATACTCGATCGGGGCGAACCCGGCCGCCGCGAGCAGCTCATGGCCGGCGGCGCAGGCGACGTCGGGCCCCTCCCCGGCGCGCAGCCGCTCCGCCACCGCCTGCAGCGCCGCGTGCAGGCGCGGGGCGTTCGCCCGGTCGGCGGGCCCCAGATGGACGTTGCGCGACGACATGGCGAGCCCGTCGGCCTCGCGCACGGTGGGTAGTCCGATGATCTCGACCGGAATGTCGAGATCGCGGGCAAGGCGCCGGATCACCTGGAGCTGCTGGTAGTCCTTCTCGCCGAACACCGCGCAGTCGGGCAGCGCCTGGAGCAGAAGCTTCGTGACGATGGTCGCGACACCGGCGAAGTGTCCGGGCCGGTGGGCGCCGCACAGGCCCTGGCTGATTTCGGGCACCTCGACCACCGTCTCGAACCCGTCGGGATACATCTCATTGACCGATGGTGCGAACAGCAGATCGACACCGTGCGCGCGCAGGGTGTCGATGTCGCGCGCCTCGCGGCGCGGGTAGGTGGAGAAATCCTCGTCGGGACCGAACTGGGTCGGGTTGACGAAGATTGTCGCCACCACGCGGTTGGCGCGATGCCGTGCCGCCTCGACGAGGGCCATGTGTGCGGCGTGCAGGGCGCCCATGGTCGGCACAAGCCCGATGCGGTCACCGGCCTGCCGCATGTCGGCGAGGGCGGCGCGCAGGTCGCGGACGGTGCGGACGACTGAGAGCTCCGACACGCGGCGGCCTCTCTAGCCGTCCGCCGGCACGGTGTCGGCGAAGCAGTGTTCGGATGTGGGAAACGCCCGGGCGCGCACGTCGCTCGCATATGCTGCGGCGGCGTCGCCGACCACTGTGCCCAGCTCAGCGTAGCGCCTGACGAACTTCGGCGTGAAGGCGCCGAACAGGCCCACCATGTCCTCCGTCACCAGGACCTGCCCGTCGCAGGCCGGAGACGCGCCGATCCCGATGGTCGGGATTTCGATATCTTCCGTGATCTCGCGCCCGAGGTTCTCGGGCACGCCCTCGATCACCACGGCGAAGGCGCCGGCCTCGGTGACCGCGTGCGCGTCGTCGCGAATGGCCTGTGCCCGTGCGTTGTTGCGTCCCTGGACGCGGAACCCGCCGAATGCGTTCGATGACTGGGGGGTAAGCCCGATATGGGCCATGACTGGAATGCCGCGCGCGACGAGGAAGGCGATAGTTTCGGCCATGGCCACGCCGCCCTCGAGCTTGACGGCCGCGCAGCCGGTTTCGGCCAGGACCCGTGCTGCGGCGGTGTACGCCGCTTCCGGCGAGGCCTCGTAGGATGCGAAGGGCAGATCGACGACGATGCAGGCGCGCGAGCTGCCGCGCACCACGGCTGCGCCGTGGGCGATCATCATGTCTAGGGTGACGGGTAGCGTGGAGTCGAAGCCGTAAAGCACCATGCCGAGGGAATCGCCGACCAGCAGGAAGTCCACATGCGGATCGAGAAACCCGGCCATCGGGGCGGTGTAGGCCGTCAGGCTGACGATGGGCTCGCTGCCCTTGCGGGCGCGGATGTCCGGGACGCCGACTCGCCGGACCTGCGATTGTGTGCTCATGCTCCGTTCCCCCGGGGCCGAAAGACTTTTTCCGGCGGGGCCACTCGAAGGGCCCTCATCGGGCGAGAAGGCTATTTGTGCAGCGCACAAAAGGCAAGGGGCCGATTTCGCGGGATTTCAATGCTGCGACGCACAATTTCTGTTTTCCCGGAAGTCTTGGGCTAGTCGTCTTGCTTATCTGCCCGTTTCTCGCTTTATGCTGCAGTTTATTTTGCGCAACATAAGTGCAGAATTTTTCCGGTCGGTGTTCAGTCGCGCCCCAGGATCGTGACGCAGGCGACCGCTTCCTCGATCCCATGGAACCCGCCGCCATTCTCGGCGATTGCGAGGCGTGCGCCTTCGACCTGCCGGCTGCTAGCCTCGCCGCGCAGCTGAGTCGTCAGCTCGAAAACCTGGGCCAATCCCGTTGCGCCGACCGGGTGTCCTTTGGATTCGAGCCCTCCGGACGGGTTGACCGGGATTCGGCCGCCGAGGCTGGTGGCGCCGCTTTCGGTCAGCGTGCCCCCTTCCCCGAAGCTGCAGAAGCCGAGATTCTCGACCTGCTGGATTTCCGCGAACGCTGTCGCGTCGTGGACTTCCGCGACATCCATGTCCTCAGGTCCGACGCCGGCTCGTTCGTAGGCGTCGCGGGCCGCGAGATGGGTGATGTGCCGGTCGAATTCCTGCGGATCGCGGTCAGAGCCCGTGCGTAGCGCAGTTGCGCGGATTTTCACCGCCCGGTCGCGGTCGAAGCGGTCGAGTTCTTCCTCACGGCAGAGAATCGCGGCCGCCGCGCCGTCAGAGATGGGCGAGCACATGGGCAACGTCAGCGGCCAGCTCACCTTACGGGCCGCCATGACCTCGTCGACCGTAATGGCCTCACGATACTGGGACAGCGGGTTGTGGGCCGAATGGGCGTGGTTTTTGGCGGCGACCGCTGCGATCTGTTGCTGGGTCGTCCCGAAGCACTTCATGTGAAACTTCGCGAGCGCGGCATACACATCCATGAACACGCTGCGCTGGCCGGTGTCCTCCTCGCCGTCCGGGTCCGCCACCCCCTGCCCCAGTGCCAGCAGCCGGTCGGTCGCCGCGGCGACGTCGTGGACGTCCCAGCCGCCGTCGAAGACGGAGAACATCTTCTCGCGGTCCTCGTGGAACATCTTCTCGGCGCCGATGGCGATCGCGACCCCGCCGCGTCCGGCCTGGAGCCAGGTCGCGGCCATGTCGAGGGCCGTCGAGGCGCTGGCGCAGGCGTTCTCGACGTTGGTCACCGGGATTTCCTGGATTCCCATGTTGCGAAGAGCGATCTCTCCGGGGATCGAGCCCTGGCCCTCGAGGATCGCCTGGGCGGCGTTGGAGAACCAGGCTGCCTCGATGTCCGCCACATCGGCCCCGGCGTCCGCCAGTGCGTCCGTCACCGCGGCGCGGGTCATGTCCTTGATCGGGCGGTCGGGATAGCGCCCGAAGGGCGTCATGCCGACGCCGACGATGTAGATGTCGCTCATGGGGATCCCCGTTGTTGCCTGCGCAGCTTAGCGCCGTTTCTTGCCCGCGGCCAAGGCGCGCGCGCTATTGTCTCGTCCCGCGGGCGAACGCGACGGTGTCCGAATAGGGCGGTCGCGGCTCCTGGCTGAATCGTATCGGCCCAGACAGCTTGACCCAACAGCGTCCGGTCTCGAGGCAGTCGAGGACGACCCGGAAGCCGCGCGAGTCAATTCCGAGCTCGGCCGGCTGCCAGCCCATGTGGTCGATCACGAAATTACCGGGCACGGCGAGCCGCGATTGAATCTTTTCCCCGCCAGCGCAACAATGACCGGGAGTTCGCGTACACCAAAGAGGTGCTAATCCAGAGGAGAATAAGATTGTGAACGCTGTCGCGAAGATGCCCAAAACAGCCAAGGAGCGCGGCAAGATCGCGCCGAAAAAGCTTGCCCACATGGTGCTGCGCACCCAGGAGGGAAATGTCGAGAATCTGCTCGACTGGTACAAGAAGGTGCTGGAAGGCGAGGCCATGTACGAGAACCCCATGATCGGGTTCGTCACCTATGACGATGAGCACCACAGGGTGGCCGTCCTGGCGCTCCCCGGGGTGCAGCCGCATGTGGACATGACCTGCGGGCTGCATCACGTGGCCTTTACCTACGAGAACCTCCACGACCTGATGCACACGTACAATCGGCTGAAGGATGAGCACGGCATCACGCCGGAATTCTGCATCAACCACGGGCCGACCACGTCGATGTATTACTTCGATCCGGACAAGAACCAGATCGAGCTCCAGGTCGATAACGTCCCGGAAGAGAAGTTCGCCGAGTATTTCGATAACGGCGAGTTCACCGAAAACCCGATCGGCATCAAGTTCGACCCGGACGAGATGACCGCAAGGCTTGCCGCCGGCGAGCCCGAGGAGGCGCTGCTCAAGCGCCCGGACGGTACGCCGCCGGATTTGTCGGAGTTCCCGGTCAACTGACGCAAGGCGTCGAAGGAATACAACAAAGGGCGGGCTGGACCCGCCCTTTTTTATGGCATGACCTCAGTCTGCGATGTCGACGCGGCGCTTCTCGATCGCGTCCCAGATCAGCGCCGACAGGTTGACCCGGTCGAAGCGGTCGATTTCTTGGATGCCCGTGGGCGAGGTCACGTTGATCTCGGTCAGATAGTCGCCGATGACGTCGATGCCGACGAAGATCAGGCCCTGCTCGCGAAGCGCGGGGCCGATGGCGGCGCAGATGTCCCGCTCGCGCGGCGTGAGCCCGATCTTCTCCGCGCGTCCGCCGACATGCATGTTCGAGCGCGCCTCTCCCTCGGCGGGCACCCGGTTGATGGCGCCGACGGGCTCGCCGTCTACCAGGATGATGCGTTTGTCACCGTCGCGGACCTCGGACAGGTAGCGCTGGACGATGAAGGGCTCGCGGTAGAGCCCTTCGAACATCTCGATCAGAGAGTTCAGGTTCTCGTCGTCCGGGGTGATGTGAAACACCCCGGCGCCGCCGTTTCCGTAGAGCGGTTTGACGATGATGTCCTTGTGCCTCGCGCGGAAGGCCTCGATCTCGGCCCGCGACGAGGTGATCAGGGTGGGCGGCATCACGCCGTCGAAATGGGTCACGAACAGCTTCTCCGGCGCGTTGCGCACGGACACCGGGTCGTTCACCACCAGCGTCTGCGGATGGACATGCTCCAGGATATGGGTGGCCGTGATGTAGGCCATGTCGAAGGGCGGATCCTGGCGCATCAGCACCACATCGACGCCCGCGAGGTCGAGGTCCTCCACCGCGCCGAGCGTGAAGTAATTGTCCGCCTCGCGCTGCACCTCGAGTGGGCGCGCGTGGGCGATCACCCTGCCGTCGCGCAGGGACAGGTCCTGTGGCAGGTAGTGGAACAGCCCGTGGCCACGCGCCTGAGCTTCCAGCGCGAGGGCAAAGGTTGAATCGCCGTCGATATCGATGGCTTCGATCGGGTCCATCTGGATGGCGACCGCCAAGCTCATGGGGCGTTTCTCCGCCGCGGTTGTGAAGGGTTGAAAACCGGCGGCTAATTTAAGTCTTTTCGCCGCGTTCGCAAACGCTCGCGCAAACGCCGGCGCGAGCGGCCGGGTGGCTCAGTTCAGGTGACCGCGAATCTCCGCGAGCAGGCGGTCGACGCGGGCGCGCTCCGCGGGGTCCGTGGCGAGGTCGCGGCAGTGACCGAAGGCAATGAGCGCGGCCCGCAGGTTGCCGATACGCGCGTTGAGCAGGCCGGCGTCGTGCCAAAGCGGCGCCTTACCCGGCGCGAACAGCAGCATCTCCTCGACCACGGCGAGGGCGTCGGCGTACTGCTCGGCCTTGATGAGCCGGACCTTCCGGTTGTTCTGCAGCCGGATGAGAATCCCCCGATTGCTGGCCGGGGCGTAGTGGGCGGGGCCGAGCTCCGCGTCTGGCCCCAGGGTCGCCTTGAGCAGTTCGCGCAGGCGGGCGACGTCGACCTCCCGGTCGTCCGCAAAGGGGTCGATGATCATGCGCGACGGTCCGTCCGAGATCCGGATCAGGAAGTGGCCGGGAAAGTCCAGGCCACAGATGTCCCAGCCCAGCGAGCGCCCGCAATGGATGTTGATAATGCCAAGTGCGATCGGCAGGCCCCTGCGCCGGTCGATGACCTGCATGAGGTTCGCATTCTGGAGGTCGTCGTAGGTCTGCCGGTCACCCGTGTAACCATGACTCTCGTGCAGGACCCGGACCAGCGCGTCGTGCCGTGCGGCGAGACTGTTGCCCGCATCCGCGCTGGCCGCGCTGACCTCCGCCGCCAGGGCGTCGAGATGGTCGCGGTAGCGGTCCGTCGAGACGCCCGGGCGCTCGCGCGCCGCTAACATCAGC
Organism: Rhodospirillaceae bacterium; assembly: GCA_038132575.1. Taxonomy (GTDB): domain Bacteria; phylum Pseudomonadota; class Alphaproteobacteria; order UBA6615; family UBA6615; genus UBA8079. The sequence continues at coordinate 16,827 of JAYPRP010000024.1, read as the reverse complement.
GCCGCGCCGGCAAGGTCTATGTCCGCATCGTCGAGCCCGGCGATCCGGCGCAGCGAGCTGTCGAGGTCAGGCGTCTGCACGGCGATCAGCCGCCGCTGTTGCCGCCGTTCCGGGGATTGGCGATTCGGCGCGGATCGTCCTTCATGATTACGTGGCTGATGACCCGCTTGACGTTCGGGACGTCGCGGGCGATCCGGAACACCCGGTCGAGCTCAGCGCGGTCCTGGGCCACGCCGAGCAGATAGACCGTCCCGGCCACGGCGCTAGTCGAGTAGTTGATCGAATCGACATCGCCGTCGAACAGCAGGTCAACGTCTAGCCGTGCGTTGATGAGCGTGTCGTTGGCGAAGTCGTTGAGGCCACCGCCCTCGGAAATCTCGATCTCGTTGATGACCTCCCGCACCCCGTCGGGTTGCCAGGCGGCCTGCACGGCCTTGTCCGCCTGGGCCTGGTCGGGCACCCGGCCGGAGACAAGCACGCGGCCCTCGTAGATCTGTAGATTGAGGCGGTTGAAGGTGTCGAAATCCTCCTTCACCCAGGCTTCGTTGATCTTGACCCGGATGACCGCGTCTTCGACCGCGCCCTTGATGCCGCGCTCCTCGGACGCGGCAATCCCGGCGGACGCCGCGCCGCCCACCACGACGCCGGTTGGGGAGCAGGCCGCGAGGGCGAGGAGGCCAACGGCGAGACCGGCGCTCAGGCGCGCGGTTCGGAAAACGGCTTTGGTCGGCATTGCGATCTCCCTTCTGTGCGCGGGTCCGCACCCGCGCTCTAACATTATTCGATTCGCCGTGCGTCTGGGAGATGCCGGGGCGGCTTTTCGAGCGCAATGAGAGCCGCGCCGAATCGAATCCGGAACTTCGCATAGGCCGGATTTGCGGCGAGAAAATGGTCGAGCGCGCGCGCGATGCGCGCTTGCTAACAGCGATCGATGGCGTGGGCCGCGGTGTCGAGAGCCGCGCGGGCCTTGAACTCCACCGTCACCAGCAGGCGTCCGCCGCGTCACCGCTGACCTCGAGCGCGAGGCGATAGACCTCGCGCCGAGGCCGGCCGGTCTCGGCGCTGACGCGGGCAACCGCATCGCGCATGCTGAGGTCTTCAAGGGCCGCCTCGAGCGCGTCACGCAGCGCGTCGTCGTCAACCTCCGGCGGCGCGGGGGGGGCGACGATAATCGCGATCTCGCCCTTGGGCGGACCCGCCTCGGCATAGTGCGCGGCGAGAGTGTCGAGCGTGCCCCGGCGGACCTCCTCGTGAAGCTTGGTCATCTCGCGCGCGACCGCCGCCGGGCGGTCGCCGAGCGTCTCGCGTAGGTCGGCGAGGCTGGCGGCGAGCCGCTTGGCGGATTCGAAGAAGACGAGACTGCCAGGCACCGCGGCCAGTTCCGAGAAGCGTCGGCGCCGGGCCGCGCTGCGCGGCGGCGGGAACCCGGCGAAGAAAAAGCTGTCGGTGGGCAGGCCCGAGAGGATCAGCGCGGAGATGGCCGCGCTAGCCCCGGGCAGCGTGTGCACCGCGATGCCGGCGTCGATGGCCGCCGCGACCAGGCGGTACCCGGGATCGGAGACCAGCGGCGTTCCGGCATCTGTCACCAGCGCCAGAGATTCGCCACGATTGAGGCGTTCCATGATCTGCGGCAGGACGCGCCGCGCGTTGTGGTCGTTGTAGGCGAGGGTGGGGGTCGGAATGTTGTATCGCGCCAGGAGCTTGCGGGTGACCCGGGTGTCCTCGCAGGCGATCGCGCCGGCGCCGGTAAGCGTGTCGAGGGCCCGCAGCGTGATGTCGCCCAGGTTGCCGATCGGCGTCGCGACCAGGTGCAGGCCCGCGGCAACGGGTGCTTGTTCGTGTCCGCCGGCGCAGCTAGGTTCGCGCGCGTCGCTTGTTTCCGGTCCCGAATGCCGTCCGGCGGATGGGCCTCGGGATGTTTGAGGAAGGCTTTTACGTGCCAAATCCGGTTGCCCTTCTGCGCCCATGCGCATCTCTGATTTTCGCCGCCCTGCTGCTGGCGGGCTGTGCGCAATCCAACGTAGCGGCGCCTCCTGCCGAAACGCAACCCGAGGCGTTGGCCCCGGCGGCCCCGGCGGCTGTCGCCGCGGCGCCCGCGCTGCCGCAGGCGGTCACGCCCGTCGCCGAGACGCCCACGCCGGTGCCCGAGATCACCCGGGCCGCCCTGATCGTACCGCTCAGCGGCCCGGCCGCGGCGATCGGCCGGGATCTGGCGGATGCCGCGCAGATGGCGCTGTTCGATTTCGCCGTACCGAAGTTCGAGCTCCGGGTTTACGATTCTGGCGGGAATACGCAAGGCGCGGGCGCCGCCGCGGTGCAGGCTCAGGCCGATGGCGCGCGGCTGGTGCTCGGCCCGCTTTTCTCAGACGCCGTCATCGGCACCGCGAGCGTGGCGCGGCCGGCGGGAATTCCGGTCTTCGCCTTCTCGAATGACCAGCTTGTGGCGGGTAACGGGGTCTATGCGTCCGGCTTCTCGCCCGAGGCCCAGATCGACCGGGTCGTTACGTTCGCCGCCCGGCGCGGGCTCGTCCAGTACGCGGCGCTGGTGCCCGATGACGGGTTCGGCAGCCGGATGTCGGCTATTCTCGCCGGCGCCGTTGCGCGGCGCGGCGGGGTGGTCACGGCGAACGCGTATTATCCCGGCGGGGTTGATCCGCTGACCGAGACAGTGCGCACGTTGGCCCGCTACGATGAGCGGGTCGAGGCGCTCGAGGCGGAAAAGAAACTGCTGGCCGCGCGCGAGGACGCGTTCTCGAAGCGTGCGCTCGAGCGTCTCGAGACCCGCGACACGCTGGGCGAGGTGGGCTTCGAGGCGCTAATGCTGCCCGTGGGCGGCGAGGAGGCGCTTCAGATCGCGCCGCTGCTCGCCTTCTTCGATGTGGACCCGCTGCAGGTCAAGCTGCTGGGGACGTGGGTGTGGGACGATCCGGCGCTCGGCACGGAACCAAGGATGCTCGGCGCCTGGTTTGCGGCACCACCGCCCGATACCCGCACGCGCTTCGTAGAACGTTTTATCGAGGTGTTCGACCGCACGCCCGACCGGCTCTCGACCCTTGCCTATGACGCGGTGGCACTCGCCGCGGTCCTGGCGCGCGGCGAGACGGCGGATCCTTATGCCCGCGAGCGGCTGGAAAATCCCGACGGTTTCGCCGGCGTGGACGGAATCTTCCGGCTCATGGATACGGGCGCGGTCGAGCGGGGTCTCGCGGTCCTCGAGGTGCGCCGGGACGGTCCGCGCGAGCTCGATCCGGCCCCGACGAGCTTCGCACCCCCGCCGACCAACTAGGTCAGCCGACCGGGCGCTTGGCGCCGAGCAGCGCGTCGACGACCGCGTTCAGGCGCTGGCGGCCCGCGGCGCTGGCCCGGAATCCGCTGTCGTCCCAATCGAGGTAGCCGGCGTCCACGAGGCGTCCGACCGCATCGCTTGCGAAGACGTCATCGGGTGTCGCACCGATCCGGCGGGTGAATTCGGGGTTGGAGATGCCGCGGGTGAGGCGCAGCCCCATCATGACCATCTCCGCGATTTTGGTATCGCGGGGCAATACCGCATTCTCGCGAGTGGCATGACCGCGCTCGAGCACCTGTTTGGCCCAGATTTCCGGGGCCCTGTGCTGCCGCGTGGCCCGAATCTCGCCATCGACGGTCATACGTCCATGGGCTCCGGGCCCTACGCCCAGATAGTCGCGGTAATACCAGTATGTGAGGTTGTGGCGTGATTCCTGCCCCGGTTCGGCGTGGTTCGAGACCTCGTAGGCGGGCAGTCCGGCCGCCGCGAGCGTGTCCTGGGTGTCCTCGAACATGATGGCACCGTCGGCTTCGTCCGGCAGCGCGAGATCGCCGCGCGCCTGGGCGAGAAAATACGGCGTCCCGGCCTCGATCGTCAGTTGATAGACGGAGAGATGGCCGCGGGCGAGGCCGATCGCCTCGTCCAGCTCGCGCCGCCAGGCCTCGGGCGCCTGGCCGGGCCGGCCGTAGATCAAGTCAAAGGAAACGCGCTCGAAGAGCTCGTTCGCTGTCGCGATCGTTGCGCGGCCCTCGTCGGCCGTGTGGGTGCGTCCGAGCGCCGACAGTGCCGCGTCGTCGAGGGCCTGGATGCCGAGACTCAGGCGATTTATGCCGGCGTCCGCAAAGCCGGCCAGGGACGCGCCCTCTGCCGAGGTCGGGTTGGCCTCCAGCGTGATCTCGATGCCGGGGTCGGTTGTGAAAAGCGCGCGCGCCCGGGCGATGACGGCGCCCGCAGTTTCCGGCGCCATCATGGACGGGGTGCCGCCGCCGAAGAAGATGCTCGTGAGCCGCCGTCCGGGCGCCTGTGCCGCGTGGTGTTCGAGCTCGCGGACGAGGGCGTCGCGCCAGAGACCTTGGTCGATCTCGTCGCGGACATGGCTGTTGAAGTCGCAGTAGGGGCAAAGCGACAGGCAGAAGGGCCAGTGCACATAGAGCGCGATGTCGTCGTCGGCCGTGCCGGACATGACTACCCGTCGGGCGCCAGGCAGGCGTCGATGAGCGCGCGGAACGCGATGGCGCGATGGGAGATTGCGTGCTTCGCGTCGGGATCCATCTCCGCGAAGGTCGTCGTACCGCCTGCGGGGATGAAGATCGGGTCGTAGCCGAAGCCGCGGTCGCCGCGCGGGGGCCAGGTGAGCGTGCCGTCGACCCGGCCCTCGAACACCTCTACATGCCCGTCGGGCCAGGCGAGCGCCAGCGCGCAGGTGAACCAGGCGAGATCGTCGTCGGCATCGGTGCGCGCCGCGTTGATCTGCTCCATCGCCCAGTCGAAATCGCGCACGCCGTCGGCACGTTCCGCGAAGCGCGCGGCGTGGATGCCCGGCGCGCCGCCGAGCGCAGCGACGGAAAAGCCGGAATCGTCGGCCAGCGCCGCCCGGCCGCTGCCGTCGGCCGAGGCGCGCGCTTTGAGGATGGCGTTCTCGGCGAAGGTGGTGCCGGTCTCCTCGGGCTCGGGCAGGCCGAGCTCGCCCGCGCTCTCGACCGCGATTGAGAAGGGCGCCAGCAGGTCGGCGATCTCGCGGACCTTGCCGTCGTTGTGGCTGGCGATCACCAGCCGGCCGTCCGTGAAGCGGCGGGCCATGATCGCGGACCTACTTGATCCCGAGCGCGTTGCGCTGCTGGGCGAACAGTTCGTTGGTGCCGTCGCGTGCGAGGTCGAGCAGGCGGATGAACTGGGCCCGGGTGAAGGGGCGTTCCTCGGCGGTGCCCTGGACCTCGACGATCTGGCCGCGCTCGGTCAGCACGAAGTTGGAATCGGCCTGGGCGTTCGAGTCCTCCGGATAGTCCAGGTCGAGCACGGCGGTATCCTGGTAGAGTCCGCAGGAGACGGCGGCGACCAGTTCGCGCACCGGGTTCTCCGCGATCTCGCCGGACTTCACCAGGCCCTGGCAGGCGATGTGCAGCGCCACGCAGGCGCCGGTGATGGCGGCGGTTCGGGTGCCGCCGTCGGCCTGGAGGACGTCGCAGTCGAGGCGGATCTGCCGCTCGCCGAGCATCTCCATGTCGGTGACCGCGCGCAGGGAGCGACCGATCAGGCGCTGGATTTCCTGGGTCCGGCCGGACTGTTTGCCGCGGGCGGCCTCGCGTCCCGTGCGGGTGTGGGTCGAGCGCGGCAGCATGCCGTACTCGGCCGTGACCCAGCCCTCGCCGCTGCCGCGCATCCACGGTGGCACCCGGTCCTCGATGCTGGCGGCGCAGAGGACGTGGGTGTTGCCGAACATGGCGAGGCAGGAGCCCTCGGCATACTTGGCTGCGCCCGGCTTGAGGCGGACCTTGCGCATTTCGTCGGGCGCGCGGCGCGAGGGGCGAATCGAGGATTTGGGCATGTCGGGTTCCGTAGCGTCAGGGGCTGGTCGATGGCCGCGAACCTAGTCGTTGTGCCCGGGTTGCGTCCAGAACCAGAATTGCCGTGGCGCGCAGCTATGGACGTTCTTGATTAGGCGCCGGGCCGTGCCTAAGTTTCGCGGGCATGTCGCACCTCGACTTTCGAGGCACAAACAACGGACAATCACGCCGATGAGCCGGGCGATTCCACAACTCAACCAGCGCAGCTCCGAGATCCTTCGGCAGATCATCGACGGCTATCTGGAGACCGGCGAGCCGGTCGGCTCGCGCACGCTCTCACGCGACCTCGGCATGGAGCTCTCGCCGGCGACGATCCGCAACGTGATGGCGGACCTCCAGGACGCCGGCCTCCTGTTCTCGCCCCACACCTCGGCGGGCCGCATCCCGACAGAGGCGGGGCTTCGCCTGTTCGTGGACGGGCTCCTGGAGATCGGGCACCTCACCGAGGAGGAGCGCCAGGTCATCGAGGCCCAGTGCGCGGCGGAAGGCCGCAGCGTGCAGCAGACCCTGTCCGAGGCGACCCGGGTGCTGTCCGGACTCAGCAACTGCGCGGGACTGGTCGTGGCACCGAAGAGCGACGCCGCGCTGCGCCACATCGAGTTCGTCTCGCTGGCGCCGGGGCGCGCGCTCGTCGTGCTGGTCACCGAGGACGGCAGCGTGGAGAACCGGATTGTCGAGGTGCCGAGCGGGATGCCCGCATCGGCCATGATCAAGGCCTCGAACTTCCTGTCGGCGCGGATGATGGGCAAGACCATCGAGGAGGCGCAACGCCAGATCACGGCCGAGCTCGAGGCGCACCGGCGCGACCTGGACGAGCTGACGCGGAAGCTGGTCGAGGCGGGCCTCGCCACGGCCACGGGCGACGGCGCCGAGGCGGCCCTGATCGTCAGCGGCACCGAGCGGCTGCTCGACGACGTGCAGGCGGTCGAGGATCTCGAGCATGTGCGCGGCCTCTACGATGCGCTCGAGACCAAGGAATCCTGGATCAAGCTGCTCGACATGGCGCGAGGCGGCGAGGGCGTGCAGATCTTCATCGGCGCGGAGAATGAGCTGTTCTCGCTGGCCGGGTGCTCGGTCGTCGTGGCGCCCTATCGCAACAGCGAGCAGGAGATCGTCGGTGCGGTCGGCGTGATCGGCCCGACGCGCATCAACTATGCCCGGATCATCCCGGTGGTCGATTACACGGCTCAGATCGTCGGCCGCCTAGTCGGCTGACAGGTAACAGCATAGACCCGAATCCTTGAGCTTCGGCCCCGGCCGAGCAGAAAGCGGACCCATGAGCGAAGACAACGACAACGAAACCCCGCAGGCACCCGAGCCGGCAGATGTCGGCGCGGCGGAGCCGAGCCCGCAGGATACGCCGCCGAGCGGTGGCGAACACGCCGCGCGGATCGTCGAGCTCGAGAGCGAGGTCACGCAGATGCGCGACCAGCTCCTGCGCGCGATGGCGGAGGCCGAGAACATGCGTAAGCGCGCCGAGCGCCAGGTGGAGGACGCCCACCGCTATGCCGTCACCGGGTTTGCCCGTGACATTCTCTCGGTCGGCGACAATCTCGAGCGTGCCCTCGCGGCCATCCCCGAGGAGCGCCGCGGCGAGCACGAGCTGCTCCAGACCCTGCTCGAGGGCGTGATCGCGGTGCAGAATGATTTCCTCTCGGCGCTGGCCGCCCACAAGGTCGAGCGGCTCGACCCGATGGGCGAGCCCTTCGATCCGAACCTGCACGAGGCGATGTACGAGGTGCCCGACAGCGACCTGCCGAACGGCAGTGTCGCCCATGTGATGCAGCCCGGCTACCGGCTGCATGACCGGCTGCTGCGCCCGGCGCGGGTCGGGGTCGCCAAGTCGGCGGCGCCGCAGGCCGAGGCCGGTGCGGACGCACCGGAAGCGCCCGCGACCGAGGCGACCGACAAGGACGAGCCGATCGTCTGACTACTTGCGTGCGGTGATCGCCGGATCCGCGGCGGTGAGCGCGTGAATGTAGGCCGTCGCGAGCCCTGGTTTCATCGCCGCCCCGTAATGCTGCAACGCGACCGCGGCGAGATCGAAGGCCGCATAGAGCTCGTGGGCGAGGATCGCGGTCTTCAGAAGCGCCTCGGGCTTCTCCGCGGCGAGGTCGGGGAATGTCAGCGGATCGCGGAAATACAAAGCGTTGCTCCAGATGACCTGCGCGAAGCCGCGGTTGGGATTGCCGTCCTTGATCAGCGGCCGAAACGGACGCGAGCCGACCCCGACCATGGTGTGGAACGCGAAGCCGTGCGCGCGCAGGAAGGTATCGACATCGGCGAACAGGGGCTGGTCCCGGTAGATCGGAAGGAACCCGACCTCGAGCTGCACGGCGATGGTGTCGGCGAGCGCGGCGGTGCCGGCCTTGAGCGCCATGAGCTCCGCGCCCTGGATGTCGAGCTTGAGGAAGTCCATCGGTCGGACGTCGTCGAGATCGTCGAGCCGGGCGGTTTCGAGCGGGATTTCCCCGGTCGTTTCGCAGAGCTCCCAAAGGGCGTGGAACTGCTGCATCACCTCGGGATCGGGGGCGAGCAGGGACGAGGTCATGGGCGCGGCGCTGATGTGCAGCGTGTGGGTGCCGCCGTCGCCGATCGCGTGGGGGAGGTAGCGCGTGTGCGGCCCCGCGGCGGCGTTGAGCTTGTCGCATTCGGGCGGGTTCGGCTCGAAGCCTATGAGTGTTGCCGCGCCCATCTCGACCAGGCCGGACCAGGGCTCGGCTTCGCCCACATCCATCGCGCCGACATCGACGATCTTGAGGGGCGCCGCCGCGACGCCGTTCTGTTCGAGGAAGGCGAGAATATCGACGGGGTGTGCGGGTCGGGTCATGGGCTGATCATTTCTGCGCTGGCAGCCCGGACGCATGCCCTTCGTGCGCGCGGAGACCGGCGCTTGGCCGAGATGCCATTCCACGTGATACGCACCTCGCACGACCCAGCCATGCGCCTGGCGCGGAACCAGTCGCCGAAGAGCGCAGGAATATCTGTCTTGTAGCTCGCGGAGATGATCGTCATGGCGTTTTGAGGCCGTTTCGTCCGGCCCGGCGGGTGAAAAAACGCTTCAGACTAGCGGTTGTAGAGCCGTTTGGCCCTCCCTATATGTCCCATGAACAGTTCGGGTCCCCTAAGCGGGCCGATCAACTTTAAATACGGGGGCGTGCAACGGTGCCGTTTGGGCCGGGCAGGTCTGCTGAAAAGTGAGGTAGTCATGGCGAAAGTAATTGGTATCGACCTCGGCACTACAAACTCCTGTGTGGCCGTCATGGACGGCGGCGCGGGCAAGGTGATCGAAAACTCCGAGGGTGCGCGCACGACGCCGTCGATGGTGGCCTTCTCCGACGATTCGGAGCGGCTCGTCGGCCAGGCCGCGAAGCGCCAGGCGGTGACCAACCCCGAGAACACGATCTTCGCGGTCAAGCGCCTGATCGGGCGCCGGTTCGACGATCCGCTGACGGACAAGGACAAGAGCCTGGTCCCGTACCAGATTGTCGAGGGCGAGAATGGCGACGCGTGGGTCGGCGCCAACGGCGAGAAGTACAGCCCGTCCGAGATCAGCGCCTTCATCCTCCAGAAGATGAAGGAGACGGCCGAATCCTTCCTCGGCGAGACGGTCGAGCAGGCGGTCATCACCGTGCCGGCCTACTTCAATGATTCCCAGCGCCAGGCGACCAAGGACGCGGGCAAGATCGCCGGCCTCGAGGTCCTGCGCATCATCAACGAGCCGACGGCGGCCGCGCTCGCCTACGGCCTCGAGAAGAAGGAGGCGGGCACCATCGCGGTCTATGACCTCGGCGGCGGCACCTTCGACATCTCCATCCTCGAGATCGGTGACGGCGTTTTCGAGGTGAAGTCGACCAACGGTGATACCTTCCTCGGCGGCGAGGACTTCGACGCGCGGATCATCGAGTATCTGGCCGACGAGTTCAAAAAGGAGCAGTCGATCGACCTGCGCCAGGACAAGCTCGCGCTGCAGCGCCTCAAGGAGGCCGCCGAGAAGTCGAAGATCGAGCTGTCCTCCTCGACCCAGACCGAGGTCAACCTGCCGTTCATTACGGCGGACCAGTCTGGGCCGAAGCATCTCAACATCAAGCTGACCCGGGCAAAGCTCGAGGCGCTGGTCGAGGATCTCGTCGAGCGCACGGTCGAGCCCTGCGCGGCGGCCCTCAAGGATGCGGGCCTGAAGCCGAGCGAGATCGACGAGGTCATCCTGGTCGGCGGCATGACCCGCATGCCGAAGATTCAGGAGACGGTGAAGAACTTCTTCGGCCGTGACCCGCACCGCGGCGTGAACCCGGACGAGGTGGTCGCCATTGGCGCCGCCATCCAAGCCGGCGTGCTGGCGGGCGACGTCAAGGACGTGCTCCTGCTCGATGTGACGCCGCTGTCGCTGGGCATCGAGACGCTGGGTGGCGTGTTCACCCGCCTGATCGACCGTAACACGACGATCCCGACCAAGAAGAGCCAGGTCTTCTCGACCGCCGAGGACAACCAGCAGGCGGTGACCATCCGCGTGTTTCAGGGCGAACGTGAGATGGCCGCGGACAACAAGGTGCTCGGCCAGTTCGACCTAGTCGGCATTCCCTCGGCCCCGCGCGGCGTGCCGCAGATCGAGGTCACCTTCGACATCGACGCCAACGGCATCGTCAACGTGTCGGCGAAGGACAAGGGTACCGGCAAGGAGCAGCAGATCCGCATCCAGGCGTCGGGCGGACTGTCCGACGACGACATCGACCGGATGGTCAAGGATGCCGAAGAGCATGCGGCGGACGACAAGAAGCGGCGCGAGGCCGTGGAGGCCCGCAACCAGGCCGAGGCGCTGGTCCACCAGACCGAGAAGAGCCTCGAGGAGCATGGCGACAAGGTCGAGGCCCAGGACAAGGCCGCGATCGAGAGCGATCTCGTGGCGCTGAAGGAGGCGCTCGAGGGCGAGGACGGCGACGCGGTCCAGGAGAAGCTGGAAGCGCTCGTGACCTCGTCGATGAAGCTCGGCGAGGCGATCTACAAGGCGGACCAGGCGGCGGCCGAGGAGGCCATGTCCGAAGGCGAGGCCGGGGACGAGGCCGACGAGACCATCGTCGATGCCGACTTCGAAGAGGTTGACGATGACGATGACGACCGCAAGGGACAGTCGTCCGCCTCCTGACCTGAGCGTGAGGGGGAATGAACCGTCGGCCGGCGTGTGCGAACGTTGACCGATCCGGTTCTTCCCGCTTCATTCGGTTCTGAGGTGGTGAAGGCCCATGGCTGACAAAGACTTCTACCAGACACTGGGTGTCGATCGCGGCGCGGACGGCGCGGCGATCAAGAGTGCCTATCGCAAGCTCGCCAAGGAGCTGCACCCCGACCGCAACCCCGACAATTCGGAGGCGGAGCGGCGTTTCAAGGAAATCAACCAGGCCTATGACGTCCTGAAGGATGACGAGAAGCGCGCCGCCTACGACCGCTTCGGCCACGAGGCCTTCGAGGCGGGTGCTGGCGCCGGCCCCGGCGGGGGCGGCTTCGACTTCTCCGGTGGCGGCTTCGCGGATATCTTCGACGAGATGTTCGGCGAGTTCATGGGCGGCCGTGGCGGCGGACGTCGCCAGGCCAGCACTCGCGGCTCGGACCTGCGCTACAACCTCGATGTGAACCTGGAGGACGCGTTCGCCGGCAAGCAGACGCGGGTGCTCGTGAACGCCTCTGCTGCGTGTGGTTCCTGTCACGGGTCCGGCGCGTCGGGCGGTTCTGAACCGGTCACCTGCCCATCCTGCCAGGGCAACGGCAAGGTGCGCGCCCAGCAGGGTTTCTTCACGGTCGAGCGCACCTGTCCGACCTGCCATGGCGCGGGACGGGTGATCGACAACCCGTGCGACGCCTGCGGCGGTGCGGGGCGCATGAACAAGGAAAAGACCCTGTCGGTGAACGTGCCGGCGGGGATCGAGGACGGCACCCGCATCCGCGTCGCGGGGGAGGGCGAGGCCGGCCTGCGCGGCGGACCGCCGGGCGATCTCTATATTTTCGTGACGATCCGTCCGCATCGTTTCTTCCGCAGGGACGGGGCGGACATCCAGTGCCGGGTGCCGATCCCGATGACGACGGCGGCGCTGGGCGGCTCAATCGAGGTGCCGACCATCGACGGCGGCAAGGCCCGGGTGAACATCCCCGCGGGGACCCAGACCGGACAGCAGTTCCGGCTGCGCAACAAGGGCATGTCGTTGCTGCGCACCAACACGCGTGGCGACATGTATGTCCAGGCCCAGATCGAGACGCCGGTGAACCTGACGCAGGAGCAGAGCGACCTGCTCGAGAAGTTTGTCGCGGCGGGTGGCGGCTCCACCAAGCACAGCCCGGATTCGGAGGGCTTCTTCACCAAGGTGAAGGAGTTCTGGGACGACCTGAAGGACTAGCCGGCCCGCGTCACGGCCCGTTTACCCGGCCGCGTGAAATGCTATGTTCGCCGCCGTTCCGGCTTGGTGCCGGCGAGGGCGAGGCGAAATGGTCGATCAACGGAAGATAGGCATTGTCGGGGCCGGCGGACGCATGGGCCAGATGCTCGTGCGCGTGGTCGCCGAGACCGACGGCTGTGTGCTGGCGGGCGCGAGCGAGGCGCCGGGCGCGCCCCATCTGGGTGCCGACCCGGGCGTGCTGGCGGGCGTGGGCGCGAGCGACGTGACGATCACCGACGATGCCGCGGCGCTGTTCGCGTCGGTGGATGTGGTCATCGATTTCACGGTGCCGGCGGCGACTGCCACCCACGCGGCGCTGGCGGCCGAGGCAAGTTGCGCACTGGTAGCGGGGACGACCGGCCTCGAGGATGAACACCGTGCCGCATTGGATGCGGCGGCGAAGGCGGTCCCGGTGGTCTGGGCCTCAAACATGTCGAGCGGGGTGAACCTCCTGTTCGCGCTCACCGAGCAGGTGGCGCGCGCGCTCGATCCCGACTTCGACATCGAGATCGTCGAGATGCATCACAGGCACAAGGTGGACGCGCCCTCGGGTACGGCGCTCAGCCTCGGTGAGGCGGCCGCGCGTGGCCGCGGGGTGGATTTCGATACGGAGAAAGTGCTCTCGCGCGAGGGCATCACCGGCACGCGCGAGCGCGGCAACATCGGTTTTGCGACCCTGCGCGGCGGCGATGTGGTCGGAGAACATTCTGTGGTGTTCGCCGCGGCCGGCGAGCGCATCGAGCTGACCCACCGGGCGACGGACCGGGGCATCTTCGCGCGCGGCGCTGTGCGCGCGGCCAACTGGACCGAGGGCCAGCCGCCGGGCCTCTATTCGATGACGGACGTGCTCGGGCTGGGCGCCCGCTAGGCGGCGGGTCCGCGCAGACGCCGCAGCGCTTCGCGCAATGCGCCCGCGAGGTCCTCGCGCTCCCCGGGCGTGAGGAAAACGCCGACCCGCACCGACCGGCCGTGACTGGCCAGCCACAATTCATTGTCGCCGCCGGGGCGCGGCGTGAGTTCGACCGCGAGCCAGTGGGGCGGTGCGAAGCGATGTTCGTGGGATTGTCCTGACGGGCGGATGCGGGCAACGGTCATCGTCTCGGGAGTGAGGCGCAGACGTTCGGAACGCCGGCCGTCGCGTGCGTTCGCGCGGAAGGCCCACCAGAAGAGCAGGATCTCGCAGCCGAAGAAGGGCAACACGGGCCAGGCGCCCAGGAGCGCGAAGTAGAGTCCCACGAGGGTTAGCGCACCGGCGATCGCGAGCAGCAGGACTCGGACGCCGTGGGGCCCCAGGCTGCGGTGCGGATAGAGCACGGCGTCGAAGATTGGTTCGCTTTGAGCGTGATCCATCGACAGAGTTTAGGGCGCCCGTCGCCACGCGGGAAGCCGCACATTGTCGCAGTCGCCGTGTTGTGATCGCGGGCGCGATAGGATGTTCGGCGCGGCGAAACCGGGTATCTTCGTGACTATGGCCCGCATGACCAAGGACGAAATCGGGGAGTTCTTCCGCCGGCTTTCGGCGGCGAACCCGAACCCTCGGACCGAGCTCGAATATACAAATGTGTACACGCTGCTGGTCGCCGTCGTGATGTCGGCCCAGGCAACCGACGTGGGGGTGAACCGAGCGACGGCCGAGCTGTTCAAGATCGCCGGCACGCCGGCGAAGATGGTGGCGCTGGGCGAGGCGGAGCTGATCCGTCACATCCGCACCATCGGGCTCTTCCGCAACAAGGCGAAGAACGTTATCGCTCTCTCCGAGAAGCTGCTGGCTGAGCATGGCGGGGAGGTGCCCGCCGACCGCGCGGCGCTGGAAGCGCTTCCCGGGGTTGGCCGGAAGACCGCGAATGTCGTACTCAACACGGCCTTCGGTGAGCTGACCATGGCGGTCGATACGCACATCTTCCGCTTGTCGAACCGCACCGGGCTGGCGCCCGGCAAGGACGTGCGCAAGGTCGAGGACGCGCTCCTGCGCCGGGTTCCGGAAAAGTATCTCCGCCACGCCCATCACTGGCTGATCTTGCACGGGCGGTATGTGTGCAAGGCGCGCAAGCCCGACTGTACGGCCTGCGCGGTCGCGGATTTGTGCCGCTACAAGGCCAAGGTCACGGCGTGAGCCGCGCACGGTCACCTAGGACCGTCGGAAGCTCTCGAGACAGTTGTTGAAGGCATCGCCCGCGAGGCGGCTTGTCTGCGTGCGCGCCTCGATATGGGTCACGCGGCTCGCCGCACCGTCGGGATAGGCGAAGATGTGCAGGATGCAGTCCGGATTGCTGTAGATACGGACCTGGCCTATGCCTTCCGTGCGCACGAGGTCGGGAACCCCGAGCCGCAGGTCGACCTCGCCCGGGGCGCGGCCCATCAGGTCCGACAGGCGGAGCGGCGGGCGGACCGGGGCCGTGGGTGGTGCGGGTGCGGCGCGCGTCGATGGCCCGGCGGCTTGTTGTCCGGCGGTGGTTCGTTCGGCCGTTGGCTGCGTCGTGGGCGACCGCGTTTCGGGTGCGAACGCGCCGGAACAAGCGGTCAGGCCGACCAGCCCCGCCAGCAAGAGGGCGCGGCGCACGAAGTCAGGCCGACAGAATGAAGATTGCGATCGCCAGCGTGATGCCGGCCGCGGAGAGCATCGCAACGCGCGACGGGCCGTCCGTTGTTGCGACGAGCGGGTTGCCCGCAAGGGCCAGACTACGAATGTATCGAAACATCGCCATGAATTTCTCCGCCCTTCTCGATTTCCAGGTGCCCGTAGGTCACCCGGCCTGTGAGCTTGCCCGACGCCGTGATTCGGAGCGTGCGGGCGACATCGAGATCGCCGTCGAAGCGCCCGCTGATGGTTGCGGTCTCGACCCGCGCGCCGCCGTCGAACCGGCCGCCGCGACACACCTCGAGGGCGCGCGCGCTCTCGAGCTTGGCCTCGATGCGGCCCTCGACGATGAGCGAATCGCACTCGGTGATGTCGCCCTTGAGCGAGATGTCGCGGCCGACCGTGAGGGTCTTCGAGTCCGAACCCCGGTGGGCCTCGGGTTCATCGCTGCGATCTATACGATCGCCCAGGTTGAGAATGTCGGTCGCGCGCGTGGGCTGACGGTCGAGAAAACTTAGGTCGAGGTCGGGCCGCATGTTCGTGCCGCCGGCTGCGTTGCCGTCCGCTTCGCGCTTCGCGTCGCCCGTGTCTGCGCTCATGATCACGCCCCCATCTTGACCCTGGCATCGCTGAACGGGTGCAGAATTCGCACCCTACATCCGAGATTTCACAGTCTCACAGATGCTTGGTTACCGCGTTTCGTCCAATTTGTCCATAATATATTTTATACCCTTGTTAAAAAACGATATTTTCGCAACTTCGATCCCGGGCTTCCTCAAATACATGCAACATCATCGCCGTGCCGAACAGCGGCAGGATCAGGTTCAGGACGGGGATCGACGCGATCACCGCTAGCATTAGCCCCGACAGGAAGATGTGGCTGCGCCGTTTGACCCGGTAGCCGCGCAACTGTGCGGGGTCCATGCGCCGGAACCCGACCATTTCGAGATACTCCCGGCCCAGCAGGTGGCTGTTCACAGCCCAGCCGGCGACCAGGTAGATCGGCGGGAAGAAGATGAACGCCAGCAGGAACAGGTTGAACGCGATCAGCAGCCCGCCGAACTTGATGCCGACAATGATCGCTTCCATGACCGAGTGGTTGCGCGGCGGCTGCAGGTGGGGATAGTGGCGTGCCTCGACGGCCTGGCAGATGGTCTCGATAAAGAGGCTCGCATAGAGCCCGAGGAAGGCGGGCAGGAGCAGGATGACGAGGACGAAGGCGGCGATCCAACCTAGCCAGTCGACGGCGGTCTCGAGCCAGCCTCCGACCAGCGGCACATTACCGATGAGCTCGGTCGTCGATAGAAGCCAGGAAAGTCCGGCCCACAGGCCGATCGCGGTCGCGAGGCTGAGGCCGATCGACTGGAACAGGACCGAGCGCATGCGCGGGGCGCCGACGTCGCCGAGCGCCTTGAAAAATGCCGAAATCATGACGTCTTCCTCTTAACGCCTTGCCTGCGCGAATGCCACGTGAAAGCCCTGGAGAGAACCGATTGACCGCGGTGGCGCGCATTGCCTGCGGCCCCGACGCCGCTATACTCGCGCTCGTGATCCGTCCCGTCGCGCGAAAGTGCCAGGAGTTCCCATGACCGATTCCCCCCTCGACGTCGTTTGCATCGGCAACGCCATCGTCGATGTTCTGGCCCAGACCGACGACGCCATGATCGAAGCCCACAGCATGGTCAAGGGCACCATGGCCCTGATCGACGCCGACCAGGCCGAAACACTCTATGCGGCGATGCCCCAGGGTATCGAGACGTCGGGTGGCTCGGCGGGCAACACCGCCGCTGGCCTAGCGTCCCTGGGCGCGAAATGCGCGTTCATCGGCAAGGTGCGCGACGACCAGCTCGGCGACATCTTCGCCCACGACATCCGTGCCGTCGGCGCGGAGTTCGCGACCCCGGCGGCGACCGACGGGCCGCCGACCGCGCGCTGCCTGATCCTCATCACGCCCGATGCCCAGCGGACGATGAA
>JAYPRP010000023.1:0-32091 GCA_038132575.1 Rhodospirillaceae bacterium | reverse complement strand
TCGCCCAACCGGTAGCAACCATCTCGCGGTTAAGTTCAACTCCGAGCGGTCCCCCTATCGAGCAGACAGCAATAATCCGACCGTACCGATCTTTGTCCATCTCTGAGCAATCGACCCAATGGTTTTCAACCAAGGCAGCCAAAGCAGCTGTCGCCTCGAAACCACAAGGCCAATCCTGACCATTGCGCGAACAAACTTGATCGCTCTCTGGTGCATCAATTCCGTGAAGGCGAACAGAGACTAAATTAAATTTAAGAGAGTCACCGTCAACGACACGCGGTTTACCAGTGATAGCCTCAGCCTCATGGAGGCCAATAGCGATGACGCCGATTACAGTCGCGCAAAATATTTTTAAAGAGTGAACCATGGCTTTCAGGGCCTCATCGTTCTGACCGACCCAACGTCCTATCAGTCACTCTTTTCGCAGTGGTCTTGCCATAACATTGACAGCTGGGTCATCTCAGTCAGCGCAGCCCTGTAACGCTGATCCATAACTTCGTAATGAGTTTGCAAATCCTCATTTGCAACATTGGGCTGACGCATATCGCGCATCAGAGAAATTAAGACAGTCAAGTGAGATGAGGTTTCCCGCATCTGCGACGCCAACGTCGGGCACATCTGCGGGTCGAAAATTGGCACGTCGTCACTTGCAGATGATCTCCCACCCATCAGCAGAAGTCCCGAAACGCAGAGGGCAGAAATTAAGAGCCTCATAACAGTCTCCAATTTGAATGGCACAAACGGCCTCTTTTGCGACAACAATACCCTCAGACCCCCCGGAAGGTCCTTATAGTGGCCTTAAAGGAAAGTAGGAGGATGGCGAATACGAACATGCGGAGTGCCAGAACTGTGAGTAAGGTTCTGCTACTTGACCTGCCCCCACTTAACCGGGTCCATCTTCTGAGTTAGAAAACTGGCATCTTGATCCAACTTGAATCGAGCAGAGATGCCGAGGAAACGTTTTTCGTTTGAACAGATTATTAACCACCTGCGGGAAGCGGATGTCCTTCTGGCGTAGGGCCGAACGGTCGGCGAGGTCTGCCGCAAGATCGGCGTGTCCGAGCAGACGTATTATCGCTGGCGCAATGAATATGGCGGGCTGAAGCTCGTGACCCGGAAGGCGCGCCGGGTGCGGAACGAGGCGCATTTGCCGCAATAGCGTTCCTAGATATGCGTCGCCGCGGGCGGCGCGTCTCGGCCGAGGATCATGTCCGCGCCCTTTTCGGCGATCATCATGGTCGCGGCGTTAGTGTTTGCCGAGACCATGGCCGGCATCACCGAGGCATCGACCACGCGCAACCCCTCCAGGCCATGGACCTTCAGCTCGTCGCTGACGACGTTGCCGCGTTCGGCCGGGCCCATGCGGCAGGTGCCGACGAGGTGGAACACGGTGGTGCCGTAGCTGCGCGCGAAGTCGAGCAGCTCGTCGTCGGTCTGGATGTCCGCACCCGGGACGACCTCGTGATCGAAGAAATGCGCGAGCTCGGGCGCGTTCAGGAGCTGCCGGTCGAGGCGGAGCCCTGCGATGGTGACCTGACGGTCGGTCTCGTGGTCGAGGTAATTGGGTTGAATCTCGGGCTTCTCGCCGGCCGCGGCGCTGCGCGCGCGGACATGGCCACGGCTGAGCGGCCGGAGCGCGAAGGTCGCCGCAGTCATGCCCGGCTCGTCCTCAAGCTGCGCAATCATGCCCGCCTCGTAGGTGGCGGGGGTGAAGATGAGCTGCATGTCCGGCTGGTCCATGGACGGGTGGGATTTCCAGAAGGCGAAGACCTGGCTCGGCGACATGGCGAGCAGCCCCTTGCGGCGCAATGCGTAGGTCGCGACCTCGCGGACTAGGGACAGGCCGCGGGCGCGCTCGTTGATGGTGCAGGCGTTCTTCACCCGCGCGGTCATGCGGGCAAGGTAGTGGTCCGACAGGTTTTCGCCGACACCCGGCAGATCGTGGGCCAAATCGACCCCGATTTCCTTTAGCAGTGCCGCCGGGCCGACCCCCGAGATCTGCAGGAGCTGGGGTGAGCCGACCGATCCGCTGGCGAGGATGACTTCGCGCCGGGCCCGCACCTCGATGTCATCGCCGCGGTTCCGGTGTCGATAGGCGACGCCGACGGCGCGCCGGCCGTCGAAGCGGATGCGCTGGGTGTGGGCCTCGGTACGGATCTCGAGGTTGGGCCGGTGGCGCACCGGGTGCAGGAAGGCGCGGTAGGCACTGACCCGGCGGCCGTTTTCGATCACCCGCTGGAAGTAGCCGACCCCGGCCTGGGTCGCGCCGTTGTAGTCGTCGTTGCGGGGGATGCCCAGGCCCACGGCGCCGTCGATGAAGGCGTCGCAAACGGGGTCGGGACCGTCGATGTCGGTGACCGGGAGCTCCCCGTCGCGGCCATGGAATGCGGTTTCGGCTGCCTCGTCCGGGCCGCCGATGCGGCGTTCGGAGCGTTTGAAGTAGGGAAGAATGTCGGCGTAGCCCCAGCCGGGGTTTCCCTCCTGGGCCCAGCTGTCGAAGTCCATTCGCTGGCCGCGGTTGTAGATGTGGCCGTTGATGGAGCTGGAGCCGCCCAGCGTCTTGCCGCGCGGGGCGTACACGGGCCGCCCCGCGGTGCCTTCGCTGGGTGCGGATTCGAATAGCCAGTTGACAGCGGGGTTCGTCAGGGTGCGGGTGAATCCGACCGGGATATGTATCCAGGGGTTGCGGTCGGGCGGGCCGGCCTCCAGCACGCAGACCGTAGCGTCACCCGCCGACAGCCGGTTCGCGAGGATCGAGCCGGCGGAACCGGCACCGACAATGATGTAGTCGAACGTATCGGTCATGTGTTCCTCCGCTGAGCCGCAGCGGACAATTTACGGCACGCGAGCGCGCCGTGGTAGCGTCGGCGATATTGCTATCAACAACCAGTGCCCCATGAGACAGGACAATTCGGAACTGACGGTCGCGGTCTTCGCCGGAGATGGAATCGGCTTGGGCATGTTCGGAGGCGCGGCGGGTTTTCGGCCCGATCACACCGTCGTCGTCAAGCGTGAACCCGATCCGAACCCTGTTTATGACGCGCTGCATAGCCATGATTGGGCGCGGCGGGTCGCTGTTGACCGCCCAGTCCACCATGACGGGCTGAATTTCACCGGGCAGGCGGCTGATGCCGGGGCCTGACCAGAAGTCGTCCCGTTGGAGTCCGCTGGCCTTGTCCGCTGTCACCAGCAGGGTGTCGTCCCGATGGGTGTCGCAGTCGCCGTTGAAATCTAGCCCGATGCTACGCGCGTAGCGCAGCGAGATGCCGAAATTCGTGGCACCGCCGGGGTCGGCCGGGTCTTCAACGAAGCCGTCTTCGCCGCGCAGGACTTCATCGAGAATGTCGCCGATTGTGGGTATCGCCACTGCATGCTCCCTTCACGCGCATGGTCTCGCCGGGAACATACAAATCGGCCAGCGTCGTAGAATAACGCCGGCCGCGGGACAAATCTCGGATACAGGTGGTTAGGCGTCGAGCAGCACGTTGAGGAGGGCCGGGCGTCCGTCGGCGACCGCCGCGAAGGCCTCGTCGAGGACGGCGGGCAATTCGGCCGGCGTCTCTACCTTCGCGCCGAATGCGTCGAAGGGCCGGGCTAGCTCGGCATAGTCGAACTCGGTGATCGGATGGCCCATCCAGAGTTCGTTCTGCGCCGCGACGCCGTCGGGGAAGTAGCTTTCGTGGTCCTTGCGCATGGCGTTGTAGCCATGATTGTTGAACACGATCGTGAGCGTCGCGAGGCCCTGTTCGCGCGCGAAGGCGAGTGCCTGCACCGCCGGGTTGTAGAGGAAGGTGCCGTCGCCGAGCGTTGTAACGACGGTGCGGTCCGGATCGGCCAGCCGGGCCCCGAGCGCGACGCCCATGGCCTGGCCGAGGCCGCCATGAACCCGGAAATAGCTGTGGCGTGCGCCGGTGCGCAGATGGCGTAGGATTGCGGGCCGGTGGGTGATGCACTCATCCACGAAGATCGCATTGTCCGGCGCGGCATTGCGGATGGACGCGGCCAGCAGGCCCGGCGAGATCGTGTCGCGGGACGTGGCGTCGGCCTCGTCTGCCGCGATCTGCGCACGCCGTGCGTCCGAAGCGTCGGCCCAGGTCGTGCGCCGGGCGGCGACGATATCGGCGTCCGATCCCGAGGCCCGCACCGCGGCGGTGAGGCGTTCGAGGTTGGCAGTGATGTCGCCCTCCAGGAAGTGCTCCGCCGCACTGGGTTGATAGACCATGTGATCGCGGAACGGCGTGTCGTCGATCGCGACGATCCGGGCCTTCGCCGGGGTCTTCTTGAGCGGGTACCAAGGCTGGCGGCAGCCGATGGTAAGGATCAGGTCGGCCTCATCGATCAGGGGCGGGCGGCCCGGACCCTGGTAGAGCGGGTGATCGGTCGGGAAGTTCGCATAGAGCGCGAAGAGGCCCTCGACGACCGGGATGGAGAGCAGTTCGGCGAGCTCGATGAGCGCGGCGTGACCGGCCGGGTCGCGGCCACTTTCTTCCGTGAGGATCGCGGGACTCTCCGCCGCCAACAGCATTTGCGCGACGGCGTCGATGTCGTCGTCCGTCGCCGTGAGGACCGGCGGGGGCGGCGGAGTGCGCGGGCTGTCCGGCGGCGACCAGGGCTGAATCATCGTCTCGATCGGCACCGATAGATAGACCGGCGCGCGGGGCGCGCGCTGGGCGAGTTCGCCGGCGGAGATGATCTGCTGATGCATGGTTGCGACGCTGCCTGTTTGCTGCGCCCATTTGACCAGCGGTTCGAGCAGGCGGGTGTTGCTGCCGACCTGGTTGAGTAGTGCCTGCCACTGGAAGCCCGGGTTGATCTCGGGGTCGTCGCCGAAGCTCAGGGATTCGCCCGAGACGATGACCATGGGAATGGCGCCGCGTAACGCACCCTCGATGCCGAGCGCGCCCTGGAGGAGACCGACGCCGGCGTGGAGCATCACCGCCTGCATGCGTCCGGTGATGAGCGTGTAGCCGATGGCCAGGTCGACGGCGAGGGTCTCGTGACCGCAGGTGAGATAGGTGGGGCCGGGCTCGTTCGCGAGCTTCTGCTGGGCCATCGCCTCCCAGACTGGGCCCCATTCGGAGCCGGGCGAGGACATCACATAGTCGATGCCGAGATTGCGGAAGGCTTGGAGTACGGCGTCGCCCCCATCGGGTGAGTTCTTCATACTGTACTGTTCCCCAAGAAAAAGCTGCGGCCGGAGGCCCCGTATGCATCGTGGTGCAACCGCGTGGTACGGGCAACCGTTCGCTGCTCCGCCGAGCGCTGATGCCGAGGGGATCGCGTAGTCGAGCCGATTGCGAGAGCGACGATCTTCCCACTCGCCGGCGGCATCGCGTTGTCCACACCGGATAGAAATTTTCCATGCAGCGGATCGCGAAATCCTATAATGTTCATGATATGTTCTTTATTCTCGCAATAGGAACATAACAACAGGAGATGACCCCCGTGTCGAAGTTTCGCCGTAACCGTCCGAACCTGAACTGGCCGCCGCGCTCCGACGAGGAAATGCAGGCCTGGCAGCGGGCCGTAGGGACCGATCTGGAAATCGCCCGGGTGCTCGGCCTGTCCCGCGCCAGCATTTACGGCCAGCGCATGAAGTTCGGGGTGCCGGCCCTGCCGCGCAAGAAGCGCGCGCGGTTGCGCGAGCACCGCGCCGGCTCCCGGATCGCGAAGACAGCGATAGCCCGTCTCTATGCGGGTCGGCGCTATGAGGACTGGGCCCGCAAGGACTTGAACCGTATACCGCCAGTGCCGCGCCTGCGCGAGCCGGCTGCGCTGTTCCAGGCGGCGGAGTAGCCGGTGGCGCAGGCTGGATGCGCTGGCGGAGGCTTATGGACGGGGCCGGCGCGACCCAGCCGCCGCACGGGCGACGCGGCTCCCGTAACGAAAGCCTAGAGTCCTCCATCCGTGCGCCGTGCCTCGTGCGCCTTGACCGCGGCGTAGGCCGCCGCGAGCAGCGGGTCGTCGATGCCGGCGGCACGGGCGGATTCGAGCAGCATCCCGAGGATGTGCTCGCCCTCGGTGGGGTTGCCCGCCTCGATGTCGCGCAACATGGAGGTCGCATACTTCGACTGTGGGTCCGCGAACAGTGCGCTGTAGTTCTCCATAAACGCCTTGCTCGGCGGATGGCCAGCATGACGCGCGACCGCGGCGGTAGTCTCTAGAAAGTGTCGGAAAAGGTCGGCCCCCTCCTCGGTACGCACGATCTGGCCGACATTGGCGCGCATGAGCGACGTCATCCCAGCGGCGGTCGCGAGATGGACCATCTTCTCCCACATCTCCTGCATCGCGTCCTCGAGCGCCACCGGCTCAAGGCCGGTCGCGCCGTCCAGCGCATCACGGAGCGCGGCGACCCGGTCGCTGATGCCGCCGCCCTGTTCGCCGAAATGCAGCCAGCGCCAGTCGTTCATGTGGCGGATCGTACCGTCGTCCATGCGGGCGACGGAGATCTTGACCGTCCCGGCGAGCACGTGTTCCGCGCCCAGCCGTTCGTTCAGGATGTCGATGTGGCGAAGCCCGTTGAGGATCGGAAAGACCATCGTCCCGGGCCCGACGGCGGGTGCCATCGCGTCGATCGCGTCATCGAGGTCGTAGGCCTTGCACGTGAGCAGGATCAAATCGTAGTCGGGCGCGAGCGCGTCGCGGGTGACGGTCTTCACTGGGCCCTCGAAGTCGCCATAGACGCTCTCGATCCGAAGCCCGTCGCGTTCAAGCTGGTCACGCCGCGCCTCGCGGACCAGAAAGGTTGCATCGCGGCCGGCCTCGATGAGCCGTCCGCCGACATAGCCGCCGATAGCGCCGGCGCCGAGAATCAGGAACTTCATGGCGCGCACCTCCTCCGTGCGTCGTCTATTGTACCTGATCGCACAAACGCGACACGAGCCGCACGGATTGCGACATGAAGATCACCGAGACCGAGATCACCCGCTTGGCAATACCGATGCGCCGTCCGATCAAGACGGCAACGCATGACTTCTCTCACGCCGATACCGTACTGGTGCAGACGCGCACCGACGCTGGGCTGACCGGAATCTGCTGGTGCTTCTCCTTCGAGGCGCGCAAGGCCGAGGCTCTGGCAATCCTGGTAGAGGACCTCGCAGTGCTCTAAGCGGGCCATGATCCGTGAGCGGTGCGCGACAACAATGCGGTGGCCTGAAAGACATGAATTTTCTGGGTCATGCCGGCGCGTCGATGATCGCGCTCGCGGGACTCGATACGGCGTGCTGGCACCTGGCGGCGCGGGCCGCCAGGGTACCGCTCCACCGCTATCTGGGCGGTGCGGCAACGCGGGTCGAGACCTACGCTTCCTCGGGCCTATGGCTCGACCGCACGGTCGATGCCGACCAGGCCTGGCCGGAATCGTTCGCGATCCGAGCGGGGCGCGAGTTCGAAGTACTGGACATCTTCTGGCTCGAGGAGCCGGTCTTCTGCACAGACCTCTAGGGTTGTGCGCGGATCGCTGCCACGCGGTACATGCGGGTGGCGACCGGCGAGACCGCCTACGGATCAGCCGCGATGAAACAGCATCTCGATGTGCGCGCGGTGGACGTGCTGCTGCCCTATCTCCAGCGCATAGGCCGGATCACCGACTATTTGAACGCCTGCGCGCCGTTCGCAGCCTACAACCAGCTGGTTTCGTCGCACCTCCTCACCGAGGCATCAGCGCATGTGCTGTCGGCGCAACCCCATGCGCTGATGCTCGAGCGCATGGAGTGGTGGGAGGAGTTGTTCACGGATCCGTTGCCCGTATAGGACGGCGCGGTGATACTCCCCGACGGGCCGGGGCTCGGCTTGATCTTGGCACCGAAGGCGCTGGCGGCCTTCGCAGTCTAGCTCGCCGCGCGCGACTGCAGCGCTGCGATGTGGTCCCGGAGTTCGCCAGGCTCGCATGGCGAATGGATGGTCCTATTGCACCCTAGAATTTTGTTGAGCCGGTCCATGTCGGCCATGGACGGTGTTATCAAAAGGACCTTCGAGGAGGACGCGTCGCGCAGCAGGCGGACCCGCATCGGGGCCTGGATCCCTGTCGTGTTGAATGATGCGAGCAGGGGCTCCGCCATCTGGACGGGTATCGCCGGGCCTAGGACGAGAGGTGCCGTGTGTGACGTGACCGGCCGCATCACGACGCGGCCCCCCATAGGGCCGTCGCGCTCAGAATGTTCGCTGCCGGCTACCGGCCGCCGGGGCCAGAACAGGAGTTACCCGAGACGGTGGCCATGGACTGGGACCCGCTGGCGTTGTGAGGTGCTAGAAGGTCTCTGCGCCCTCGAACGCGGCGAGTCCAGCATTGGCACAGATGCGGTCCTGCTCGCCCGTGCCCGAGCCGATACCGACGCCCCCAACGCACTGGCCATCGACAATGATCGGCAGGCCGCCGGGCAGGTTGATGCGCTTGCCCTGGGTGGCGATGGCGAGGCGGATGTCTGGGCCGTCGGCCATCTCGCCGGTGGGCGCGCGGTAGATCGCGGCGGTGACCGCCTTGGCGATTGCGGTATCAGTCGAGAGCGCGAAAGCGCCGTCCATGCGCATGAAGGCGAGCAGGTTGCCGCCGTCGTCGACTATAGCGATGCATTGGGGCTGGCCAATCTCCTCGGCTTTGGCGGCGGCGGCGCGGATGATCCGGCGCGCACCGGCGTTGGTGAGTTTTGCGTGGGGCAGGAGGTCGTCACTCATGATGGGTGCTCCGTCAGGGTGATGGTTCCAGGGGCGCGAAACAAATGCGTCAGGCCTCACCCGACTTCACGAACCGCTTGTAGGCGAACGTGCCACGCACCCCGCCGATAGCGAGGATGAGAGGAATTAGCTGGACCGTCGCCTGGAGATCGAAGCCCGAGACGCGGGTCGTCACCACCAGCATGTCGAACAAGACGAACACCAGGATTCCGATAGCCGCCGCGCGCGAGCCCTTCCAGCTGGCGGTCGCGAGGCCCGCATAGATCAGCGCTAAGAAGAGCTGAATTGTCGCGGGTATGAGCCGGTCGCCGCTGGCGACGCCCGGGTCGCCGGAGAGCTGGATGAGGATCACCGCGCCGAGTAGGAAGTGGATCGCGACCATGATCCAGCTGCCGACGGTACCGTTGCGCATGGCCCGGAGCGCCTGCTCGGGCGTGTCCGTCAGCGGATAGAAGATGTGCTGGAGAAGCGCCAGAAACCTGCCGAGAAATACCATAGGTCGATTCAAGCATCGATGCGCGCTGGTGCGCAATGGTCGGCCCGTCTCTATCAGAGGAGAATCCAGCATGAGCGCCGTTTTTTTCATGGTCGCCGTCCGACCCGGCCTCGGCGGAGCCGCTCGGGGTTCCGGCAATCCGGAACGGTCGTCCGTGTCGTCGAACGAGTAGGCTTGGCGCCGGCCGGTCCATGGCTGTGCGGCAGCGCGCCGACATGGCAAAATCGGTCTAAGCCAATCTCCAGCCGGCGAGACCGAGACATGACCCAGAACCCGACCAGGACCATTCTCCAGCACGAGCACTGGGTGCAGAAAGGCGATGTCCGGTTGTGCGTCTTCCGCAAGCATGCGGAGGACATGGCCGAGGGCGCGCCCGTACTGTTTCTCGTGCATGGCTCATCCCTGTGCGCGCGCACTGGCTTTGACCTCGAGGTGCCGGGGAAGCCCGGCTTCTCGATGATGGACTGGTTCGCCGCCCGCGGTTTCGACGTCTGGACCATGGACCACGAGAATTACGGCCGCTCGGATCGCACGGACAGCAACTCCGATATCGCGAGCGGTGCGGCGGACCTCGCCGCGGCGATGCGGATTGTGGTCGCCGAAACCGGCCAGTCGGCGTTTCATTTCTTCGGCAGCTCGTCTGGCGCGCTTCGGGCCGGCCTCTTCGCGACCCGGCATCCCAGGCACGTGCGCTCGCTGACGCTCGATGCGTTCGTATGGACCGGTGCGGGTTCGCCGACGCTGGAGAAACGGCGCGAAAATCTTGATCATTACCGAACCCACCCCACACGGGACGTAGACCGCGCCTTCTTCCATTCGATCTTCAACCGGGACCGGGTCGGGCTGGTCGAGGACGGGGTGGCGGACGCGTTCGCGGATGCCGAGCTGCAATACGGCACGACCATGCCGACGGGCACCTATCTCGACATGTGCGCCAACCTGCCGGTCGTCGATCCCGAGCAAATCGAATGCCCGGTCCTGATCCTGCGCGGCGAAGATGACGGCATCGCAACCGAGGCGGACCTGGTCGCGTTCTTCGGCAAGCTGAAATCGGACGATAAGCAGATGGTGGTGCTGCCCGACCAGGCGCATGTGGGCACCCTCGGCATCAACCGGCACCGGTTCTTTCACGTTCTGAGAGGGTTCCTGACGCTGCCGCCACGCCAGTCCGGCGCTGTCTAGTAGGCGCGTTCGACGCAGAAATCGACCACGTCCTCGAGCGCCTTGCGATGGGCGTTGTCCGGCAGGCCGGCTAGCGCGGTGCGCGCGGTGTCCGCATATCCGCGGGCGCGGATCAGTGTGTCAGAGAGCGCGTCATGGGACGCGAGAATTTCCATCGCGCGTTCCAGATCCCCGTTGCGTTGGTTCATTTCCTCGAGCGTCCGGTGCCAGAAGGCGTGTTCGTCTGAATCGCCGCGGCGCATCGCGAGCACGATCGGCAGCGTGATCTTACCCTCGCGGAAATCGTCGCCGACCCCCTTGCCGAAGGCCTCGTCAGTCGCCGAATAGTCGAGATAGTCGTCAACCAGCTGGAAAGCAATGCCGAGGTTCGCGCCATATTGTTCGAGCGCGTCCTCGTCTGCGCCGTCACGCTGCGCAATATGTCCGCCGATCTGACAGGCGGCGGCGAAGAGGGCCGCCGTCTTGGACCGGATGACGTAGAGATAGTTTTCCTCGGTCGTCGCGGTGTCATTGGCTGTCGTGAGCTGGGCGACCTCGCCCTCGGCGATGACCGCGCTTGCGCTTGCGAGAATGTCGAGCACCTTGAGGGATTCGCTCTCGACCATGAGGCGGAAGGATCGGCTGAACAGGAAGTCGCCGACGAGCACGCTGGCCTGATTGCCCCACACGGCGTTCGCCGTGTCGCGTCCGCGCCGGAGATCGGACTCGTCCACCACGTCGTCATGCAGCAGCGTGGCAGTGTGAATGAATTCGACCGCCGCGGCGAGGCCAATGTGCTTGTCACCCTCGTAGCCACAAAGTCGGGCGCTGGAGAGGGTGAGCAATGGGCGCAGGCGCTTGCCGCCGGCGGCGACCAGGTGGCCCGCGAGTTCCGGGATGAGCGGCACGTCGGATTGCATATGATCGACGATCAACTGGTTGACCCGCGCCAGATCGGCGGCGCACAGGTCGCGCAGACGGTCGAGCGCGTTCGGCGTTCCCTTTGGTTTGGCTCCATCCAGACGGGCGACAACGGCCACGGCACTCTCTCCCGATATGTTTGCCGGTTCGTTCGCGCGTCAAAGATTTGTCCGCGCAATCGGCTCGGGGCGAGCATATGATGTTTGGATTGGGCGTCAAGTAACGCTCACATCCATCCCGGCTGTCCGGCGGAGCGGAACGTGCGCGAGTTGCTGAGGACGAACGACCATGTGGCGCTGTCGCTGGCAACAGCGCTGCTGAGGGACGCGGGCATCGAGTGCGCCCTGTTCGATTCCCACGCGGCCATCATCGAGGGCAGCATCTCCGCCATTCAGCGACGTATCATGGTGCTCGACGAGGACTACGGCGAGGCCCGTGCGTTACTCGTCGGCGCGGAATTGCTGGACTTCCGTGATCTATCGCCCGGCGCGTTCGGGTGACCGCGACCACGGAAACCGACGACCGGCTGCTTGGCGGTCGAGTGATCGTGCGCCAGCCGCGCGACGGTTTCCGCGTGTCGGTGGACACGGTGCTGCTGGCCGCAGCGGTCGCGCTTGTGCCGGGTGCGCGTGCGCTGGACGTCGGCTGCGGGTCGGGCGGTGCGACGCTATGCCTCGCCGCGCGGGTGCCCGACGTGGCACTGGTCGGGCTCGACCGCGACGCGGATATGGTCGCGTGCCTGGACGCGAACATCGTTGCCAACGGCTTTGCGGACCGTGTTACCGCCGAGCCCCATGACGTCGCCGCCGCCCTGCCGGACCATCTGCGTGGCGGGTTCGAGCATGTCTTCTCCAATCCGCCCTATCTGCCAGCCGGCCGTGCTGACACGCGCGGGCTGGACCCGGCCCGGCGCGCGGCCACGGTCGAGTCCGTACCGGTCGCGGACTGGATCGCCTTCATGGCGCACTGTTGCCGCCCGGACGGGCAAATGACCCTCATTCACCGCGCCGACCGTCTCGAGCAGTTGCTGCCGGCGGTTGCGGCACATGCCGGCGCGATCCGGGTGCTGCCGCTCTGGCCGCGCGCTGGCGCGCCGGCGAAGCGGGTGATCGTCACGGCAAGTATCGGCGCACGCGCCCCGACCCGGATTTGTCCCGGTCTCGTCCTGCATGACGAAATGGGGTCATACACGGCCGCGGCCCTGCGCCTGATCCACGAGGGTGCGGCGCTTGAGTTCTGAGACGTCCGCTGCTCGCTGCAGCGTCGTTGGCGTGGCGCGCAATGCAGATGCTATGAAGCGTGGCATCGCGCACCGCCAACCGGAAAGTCCCTGAATGTTCGGATTCTCGCTCACGAAGCTGCTCGTCCTCGGCCTGATCCTTGCCGCCGTCATCATTGGGTTCCGCGTGCTGGGGCGCATGGCGAATTCGGGCGGCGAAAAATCATCGGCCGCGGGCAAGCCGGAGCCGCGCGCGTTCGACACCGAGTATGACGCCGAAACCGACACCTACGTGGTGCGCGGGGACAAGGCGGCACGGGACTGACGGCCGCGGGATTGCACACAGGCGCGGCCGGTTCATCGCCTTGACCGGGGGTGGGACCGCTTCTATTTTCCCCGCGCCGAAAGGCTCGTGAGCAATACTCCGGACAAAGCCGATCAACCAGCCCGATGTAGCTCGCTCTGCGGCGTCGCCGCCGAGCTTTCAGAACCTGATCCTCACGCTTCAGAGGTTCTGGGCGGAGCAGGGCTGCATCGTGCTCCAGCCCTATGACATGGAAGTGGGCGCGGGCACGTTCCACCCGGCGACCACCCTGCGCGCGCTGGGTCCCGACCCCTGGCGGGCCGCCTTTGTCCAGCCGTCGCGGCGCCCCACGGACGGCCGCTATGGCGAGAATCCGAACCGGCTCCAGCACTACTTCCAGTTTCAGGTCATCCTGAAGCCGTCACCTGCGGACAGCCAGGAGCTGTACCTGAAAAGCCTCGCGGCCCTGGGCGTCGACCCGGACGCCCACGACATCCGTTTCGTCGAGGACGACTGGGAAAGCCCCACCCTGGGCGCCTGGGGGCTGGGCTGGGAGGTATGGTGCGACGGGATGGAGGTGAGCCAGTTCACCTACTTCCAGCAGGTTGGCGGCTTCGACTGCGACCCGGTGTCCGTCGAACTGACCTACGGGCTCGAGCGCCTGGCGATGTACGTGCAGGGGGTCGAGAATGTCTATGACCTCGATTTCAACGGCGCCGGCACGCGCTATGGCGACGTGTTTCTGCGCGCGGAGCAGGAGTTCAGCGCCTACAATTTCGAGCATGCGAGCACCGAGATCCTGTTCCGCCACTTCGCGGACGCGGAGGCCGAGTGCCAGGCGCTGATAGAGCGGAACCTGGCGCTGCCCGCCTATGACCAGTGCATCAAGGCGAGCCACACCTTCAATCTTCTGGATGCGCGCGGCGTGATCTCGGTCACCGAGCGGCAGGCCTACATCCTGCGGGTCCGGGACCTCGCCAAGGGGTGCTGCGCGGCCTGGCTCCAGGACCGGGCGGGCGGTTAAGCGCGATGGCCGAGCTTCTCGTCGAATTCCTGTCGGAGGAAATTCCCGCGTGGATGCAGCGCCGCGCCGCAGACGACCTCGCGCGGCTGCTCGCCGACGGGCTCAAGTCCGCGAATCTCGACCACGATACAATCGAGACCTTTGCCACCCCGCGGCGGCTCGCGGTGCGGGTGGACGGGCTACCGCTGCAGCAGCCGACACGGCAGATCGAGAGAAAGGGGCCGCGCACGGACGCGCCGCAGAAGGCGCTCGACGGTTTCCTAGGGTCCATCGCGATTCCGCTCGAGGAGTGCGAGGTCCGCGAAGACAAGAAGGGCAGGTTCTACGCGGCGGTGTGGGAGGAAACCGGGCGGCCAACGCGCGAGGTGCTTCCGGAGATCATCGTTGCGGTCGCGGGCGAATTACCGTGGCCGAAATCCATGCGCTGGGGCCAGACGACGATGCGCTGGGTGCGCCCGCTGCACAGCATGCTCGCCATTTACGACGGTGCGACGCTCGACGGCGGCCTCGATATCGGGGGCGCTACGCTGACGTTCACCGATACGACGGCCGGCCATCGGTTCCATGCGCCGGAACGTTTTTCCGTCAACGGCGCGTCGGACTATACGGAGAAGTTGCGCGCCGCGAAGGTGATCGCCGATCCGCAAGCACGCGAAGCGGAGATTCGTAGCCAGATGGCTGCGGCCTGCGCCGCAGAGGGCCTGGCGGTGCCCGACGACGACGCGCTCTTCGCCGAGGTGACCGGCCTCGTCGAGTGGCCGGTGGTGCTGGTCGGCGACATCGACCCGGACTTCATGGCGCTGCCGCCCGAGGTGCTGATCTCGTCCATGCGCGAGCATCAGAAATACTTCGCGCTGCATAACGCGGATGGCGGCATGGCCGGCCGGTTCGCCTTCGTCTCCAACATCGAGGCCGCCGACCCGGCGGCGGTGATCGCGGGCAACGAGCGTGTGCTGCGCGCCCGCCTGTCGGATGCCAAGTATTTCTGGGACCAGGACCTGAAGCGTCCGCTCGAGGAAATGGGCGCGGCGCTGGACGGGATCGTGTTCCATGCGAAGCTGGGCACCGTCGGCGACAAGGTCGCGCGCGTTGCCGACCTCGCGGGCTGGTTCGCGGCCGCGATTCCGGGGGCGGATGCGCAGGCCGCGATCCGCGCCGCCCGGCTCGCGAAGGCGGACCTCGTGAGCGGCATGGTGGGTGAGTTCCCCGATCTGCAGGGTGTCATGGGCCGCTACTATGCGACGGCCCAGGGCGAGAGCGCGGAGATCGCGGATGCGATCGCCCAGCACTATGCGCCGCAGGGGCCCTCCGACGCGTGCCCGACCGCAGCCGTAAGCATCGCGCTCGCGCTCGCCGACAAGATCGACACGCTGGCCGGTTTCTGGTCGATCGATGAGAGGCCGACGGGGTCGAAGGATCCGTTCGCGCTCCGCAGGGCGGCGCTCGGAATCATCCGGATCGTGCTGGAGAACGGGGTGCGGATCAGCCTGCGCGAGGCTGTCGCCGAAGCCCGCGCGCGGCACGGCAGCGACGACGACGCGCTCGACGACGATCTCCTCGGCTTCTTCGCCGACCGGCTCAAGGCGCATCTGCGCGACGAGGGTGTGCGCCATGACCGTATCGCGGCAGTGATCGGGCAGGACACGAGGGGCGACTTGGTGGGCGTGGCCGCGCGGGTTCGTGCGCTCGGCGCATTTCTGGACTCCGAAGACGGCACCAATCTGCTCGTGGCCTACCGGCGCGCCGCGAACATCGTGCGCGCGGAAGAACATAGGGACGGCGTCGCATATGACGGCGCCGGCTACGAACCAGGGATCGAGGGGGCGGGCGACGTCGAGACCGCGCTGTGGGAGGTTCTGGCGCGGACCGAGAGCGGCATTGCGTCTGCGTTGGCCGATGAAGCCTTCGAACGCGCGATGCAGCAGTTGGCCGAGCTTCGTCAGCCGGTCGATGCGTTCTTCGACCAGGTCACGGTAAATGTTGACGACTCTGCCGTCAGAGGGAATCGATTGCGCCTCCTCGCGCGCATCCAAGGGTTTATGAACAATGTCGCTGACTTCTCACAGGTCGAGGGCTGACAGGAAAGCCATGAACGACACCGCCGAGAAATGGGTCTACAGCTTCGCCGCCGGGTCCTCGGACGGCAGCGCGGAGATGCGTAACCTGCTGGGCGGCAAGGGCGCCAACCTGGCGGAGATGAGCAATCTCGGACTGCCGGTGCCACCGGGATTCACGATCACGACCGAGCTCTGCACCTATTACTACGCGAACGGCGAGACCTACCCGGACACGCTGGACGGCCAGGTCGAGGCGGCGCTGAAGGCGATCGAGGCCGATGTCGGCGCCGTGTTCGGCGATTCGGACAACCCGCTTCTCGTCTCGGTGCGCTCAGGCGCGCGTGCATCCATGCCGGGCATGATGGACACAGTGCTGAACCTCGGTCTGAACGATGTGACCGTCGCCGGGCTCGTCCAGCGTTCGGGCGATGCGCGCTTTGCCTTCGATAGCTACCGCCGCTTCATCCAGATGTATTCCGACGTGGTGCTCGGCGTCGATCACTACATGTTCGAGGAGGTGCTGGAACAGCACAAGCTCGACAACGGCCTGATCCTCGACACCGATCTTTCGGCCGAGGACTGGGAATCCATCGTCGGCGAGTACAAGGCGATCGTCGTGCGCGAGCTCGACGCACCGTTCCCTCAGGATCCGCGCGAGCAGCTCTGGGGTGCGATCGGCGCCGTCTTCGGCTCCTGGATGAACCAGCGCGCCATCACCTACCGCCGACTGCAGAACATCCCGGCCGAGTGGGGCACGGCTGTCAATGTGCAGGCGATGGTGTTCGGCAACATGGGCGACGACTGCGCGACCGGTGTGGCGTTCACCCGCGACCCGTCGACCGGCGAGAATATCTTCTACGGCGAGTATCTGGTGAACGCGCAGGGCGAGGACGTGGTCGCCGGTATCCGCACGCCGCAGCACCTGACCATCGCGGGCAAGGAGCGTAACGGCTCGGATCTGCCGGCCATGGAAGAGGTGATGCCCGAGGTGTTCGCGCAGCTGGCCGAGGTCCGCGAGACCCTGGAGGCGCACTACAAGGACATGCAGGACATCGAGTTCACCGTGCAGAGCAATAAGCTCTACATGCTGCAGACCCGGTCCGGGAAGCGCACCGCGGCCGCAGCGGTGCGGATCGCCGTGGAAATGGCGAATGACGGGCTGATCAGCCAGTCCGATGCGATCCTGCGCGTCGAGGCCGGGCAGCTCGACCAGCTGCTGCACCCGCGGCTCGATCCCGATGCGCCGCGCCAGGTGCTCAGCAAGGGGTTGCCGGCATCGCCGGGTGCCGCGTCGGGGCGGATAGTCCTCAACGCGGACCTGGCGGAAGACATGGCGCGCAAGGGTGAGGACGTGATCCTTGTGCGCATCGAGACCAGCCCGGAAGATATTCACGGCATGCACGCCGCGCGCGGCATCCTGACCACCCGCGGCGGTATGACTAGCCATGCGGCGGTCGTCGCCCGCGGCATGGGGCGGCCCTGTGTTGCTGGTGCCGGCGAGATCAACGTCGATTACAAGAGCGCAGAGGTGCGCGTCGGCGGCCGAACGCTCGCGGCCGGCGATCGGATCACCATCGATGGCGCCACGGGCGAGATCATCGACGGCGAGATGCCGACCATCGAGCCGGAACTGTCGGGCGATTTCGCGACCCTGATGGGTTGGGCGGATGAACAGCGGCGCCTCAGGGTCCGTACGAACGCGGAAACGCCGGTCGACGCCCGGACCGCGCGGGACTTCGGCGCGGAGGGCATCGGCTTGTGCCGCACGGAGCACATGTTCTTCGACCCGGAACGCATCGTTGCGGTGCGACGGATGATCCTGGCGGAAGACGTGAGCGGTCGCCGGGCGGCGCTCGACGAGCTATTGCCATTCCAGCGCCAGGACTTCCTGGAGCTGTTCACCATCATGTCCGACCTGCCGGTGACGATCCGGCTGCTCGACCCGCCGCTGCACGAGTTCCTGCCGAAGTCGGAAGACGAAATTGCCGAGGTCGCGAACGCCGCGGGCAGTGACCCCGCGGTGATGTACACCCGCGCGATGCAGTTGCATGAATCGAACCCGATGCTGGGTCATCGCGGGTGCCGGCTTGGCATCACCTATCCGGAGATCTACGAGATGCAGGCGCGCGCTATCTTCGAGGCGGCGGTGATCGTCGCGACGGACGCGGACGAGACGGTGCTGCCGGAAATCATGATCCCGCTGGCCGCGACGCGGAAGGAAATCGACATCCTCAAGGAGCGTATCGACCAGGTGGCCGAGGCGGTGTTCGAGGAGTCTGGAGTCCGCGTGGCGTACCAGGTCGGGACGATGATCGAGCTGCCGCGCGCCGCGCTGCGGGCGGGTGAGATTGCGGAATCGGCCGAATTCTTTAGCTTCGGGACCAACGACCTCACGCAGACAACGTTCGGCATCAGCCGTGACGACGCGGCCAACTTCCTCACCGATTACGAGCACCAGGGGATCATCGATATCGATCCCTTCGTATCGATCGACATCGACGGCGTGGGCGAACTCGTGACGATTGCCGCCGAACGCGGACGAGAAACGCGGGCGGACATCAAGCTCGGAATTTGCGGTGAACATGGCGGCGACCCGGCGTCGGTCAAGTTCTGCGACCGTTCGGGTCTCGACTATGTGTCCTGTTCGCCCTATCGAGTGCCGATTGCACGGCTCGCGGCCGCGCAGGCGAGCGTCGAGGCCGAACGCGGATAGATTCCGCCGAGATTTATTGCGACACGAAAAAGCCGCGCCCGAGGGCGCGGCTTTCTTCGTTCTGGGATGTCCAGAAGAGGTTACTCCGCGGCGACGGCATCCGCGGTGTGCTCGCCCGCATCATGGTCGCGCTTGACGAACAGCGAATGGAAGAAGCCAACCATGGCCTTGCCGCGCTCCTGCTCTGCCAGGCGCAGAATTTCTTAATTTATTCCGTATGGGAACATTATTGTGCGGCGCTATCGGTTCCGCGAAGGAGCGGGTTGCCAGCGGCGGAGAGACCATCTCCATCGGCTTCGAGCGCGTCAATCCGAATTGAAACCAGGAGATTCTCGCCGCTGCGGGATCGGATTTCGCCGACCTTCCGGTCGCCTAGGAGCACCGTTTCCCCCGGCTTCTGCGAAGCGTCGGTTGCCCGGAACGCGCTCAGGCGGCGTTTGACCAACCCGCGATACTTGGTTCGTGCGGTCAGCTCCTGGCCCATGTAGCAGCCCTTCTCCCAGTCGACGCCGTTCAGTTCGTCGAAGTTGCACTCCAGGAGCGTCGATTTCTCGATTTCCATGTCGCGCGAGCCGTCTGGTATTTCGAGCGAAATGCGCAGCGCTTCGTAGGAAGCGATATCCACCTCTGGAACGCCGAGGCGCGAGAGGTAATCGTCGATACTCTCATGCGGACCCGTCGCCCGGCACCCGATGGCTTCGCTTCGAGGGTCGATGCAGACGATTACGCCGTCGGTTACGAGAGTGGCTCCGGCTGCACCCGAGAGACTGACGCAGGCTGCCGCGCCGGGGCCGAACAGGGCGGAGACCTTGAAATTGTCCAGCCGGGAGAGCTGGACATCGGCGCGCAGTCGAAATCGTGACAGGCGCTGGATCAGGTCGTTGCCCCGCCCTGCCTCGCAGTCGAGAAGCAGCCGATCCCCGGATGCCATGACGAAGAAGTCGTGCAGGAACTTACCCTGGGGCGTCAGGAGCGCGCTGTAGACGGACATATCGTCGCTCACCCGTTTCATGTCCTGCGAAACGAGTCCCTGGAGAAATGTCAGCCTATCGGCGCCGTCGATGGCGACGACATCGCGTGACAGGCGCACGTGGGAAGCTGACATGGGAAACTCTTTGCGGTGGGTGTGGTCTGGCACGTGCGACGATATTTGGCCCCCTGGCCCGGTCTGGCAAGCCGCGCGCGGGTTCTTTTTTCGTTAAGAGATTGGCGTGGTCTTTCGCTCGCGCGTATAAGCCTCACCGTCATGCGAATTCTCTATGTCGGCCCTAACCGGATCGGCGACGCTATCCTGTCGTCGGGGGTCCTGAATTTCCTGTGCCGCAACTATTCCGACGCGCAGTTTACAGTCGCTTGCGGCGTGTCGGCCGCGCCGTTGTTCGAGGAGTTGCCGGGGCTAGAACGGCTGAT
This sequence comes from Rhodospirillaceae bacterium, assembly GCA_038132575.1. Lineage (GTDB taxonomy): Bacteria > Pseudomonadota > Alphaproteobacteria > UBA6615 > UBA6615 > UBA8079. The sequence continues at coordinate 12,113 of JAYPRP010000023.1, read as the reverse complement.
CGCGATGCACAAGCTACCGCGCGGCGGCCACTGGTGGCGCCTGTGGCGCCAGGTCGTCGGGCACCGCTGGTCGCTCGTTGTCGACTTGCGCCGTTCAATTATCCCGTGGACGGTTGTGAACGCGCGCCGCGCGATCGCCCCCCCGAGTTCGAAGCACGATGAACATGCCGTCGTGACGTTTTCGCGCGCACTGGGTCTTTCGGATTTTCCGCCGATCCCGCGCCTTTGGATCGGCGACCGGCATCGCGCGACGGCGGACGCATTGTTGCCGGATCAGGTGCCTGTGATCGCAGTCGCGCCGACGGCGAACTGGCCAGGCAAGATCTGGCCGGCGGAGCGCTTCGTCGAGACCATCCGGCGCTTGACCGATGCCGACGGTGCGCCGCATGAGGCAGTCCTGCCGAATGCGGCCGTCGCGGTATTGGGCGCAGAGAGCGAGCGCGACGCCGCCGCCCCTGTCCTGGAGGCGTTTCCTCCAGATCGCGTGATCGACCTCGTCGGCACCCATGACCTTCTCACCATCGGCGCCTGTCTCACAAGGTCGGCGCTGTTCGTGGGTAACGATTCCGGCCTAATGCACATGGCCGCCGCCGCCGGGGCCCCGACGGTGGGCCTGTTCGGTCCGAGCCGACCCGAACGTTTCGCGCCCTGGGGGTCGCACGCGATCTACGTGCGAACGGAAAAACCCTACTCCGGACTCGTCGGCGGGAAAGGTTATGATCACCGGACGACCGGCACATTGATGGAAAGCCTGCCGGTCGACAACGTGGTTCGGGCCTCCGCGAACCTTTGGCGGCGGGTGGGTGAAGACCAAGAATGAATGCGAAGAATCAACCACCACGCGTGTCTGCCCTCGTCGTTGCCCATAACGAGGAGGCCCAGCTCGACGACTGTCTTGCCGCGCTTGCGTTTGCGGACGAGATCGTAGTCGTGCTCGATCGTTGCACGGATCGGTCAGAGGAGATCGCGGGAGCCCACGGCGCCGTGATCGAGGCCGGGGCCTGGGAGATCGAGGGCGCGCGTCGAAATCGGGGCATCGATATCTGCACCGGCGACTGGATCCTCGAGGTCGATGCGGACGAGCGCGTTACCGACACGCTGGCGGCGAATGTCCTCGCGACGATCGCCGACGCGCCCTACGGACACTTTCTGATCCCGTATCACAACTATGTCGGTGACCGACTCGTGGAATTTGGCTGGGGCGCGGCCTGGGGTGTGAGCGCGACCGTTCGCCTGTTTGCGAACGATCCCGCGCGCGGCCCGGCGAAGGTCTGGGGCGACCAGCGCATCCACCCCGCCCTGGAACTAAAGGGGATCGCCGGCCGGCTGGATACACCGATGGTGCACTATGTGGACCGCAACATCTCCGACATGATCCACCGGCTCGACCGGTACACGAGCGCGCGTGCGCGCGATTTGCGCGACTCCGGCGAGCTCGGCACGTTCGGTCGGAATGTGCGCCGGATCTTCTCACGGTTCTGGAAATGCTACGTGTCGCGTCGTGGTTACCGTGAAGGGCAGTACGGGTTCCTGATCGCGCTGATGGCCGGGCTTTACCCGATCCTCAGCTACCTCAAGGCGCATCTGGAGGAGGAGTAGCCGGTGCGTTTGCTCCAGGCCATGGCGGGTGCGGAAGTCGGCGGTGCGGAAGCGTTCTTCGTACGGCTGGCCATCGCGTTTGCAAATGCAGGCATGGACCAGCGAGTGGTTATCCGCCGCGATGCCGTGCGCGCGCGCGCCCTGCGCAATGGCGGCGTCGATCCATTGGAGCTGCCGTTCGGCGGTCGCATGGATTTCCGCACGCGCCCGGCGCTGCAGCGCGAGATCGACCGCTACAAGCCCGACATCGTCCTGAGCTGGATGAGCCGTGCAAGCTGGGCGACCCCGAAATCCGAGCGGCCGGACGGCTACAAGCTGATCGCCCGGCTTGGCGGTTACTACGACCTCAAATACTACCGGCACTGCGACTATCTGATCGGCAACACCCAGGACATAGTCGCGCATATCGCCGAGCAGGGGTTCGATCGGGACCGGATCGTTTACCTCCCGAACTTCGTTCACCCACCAAAGCGGCCCAAGGCCTCGCGGATTGGTTTCGATACGCCGCTCGATGTGCCGCTGCTGCTGGCCATGGGGCGGCTGCACGAGAACAAGGCCTTCGATGTTCTGCTGCGCGCACTCGCCGATTTGCCGGAGACGTGGCTCTGGATTGCAGGAGAGGGCCCCGAGGCGGCGGGCCTGTCGCGGCTCGCGGAAGAACTGGACGTGGCCGATCGCGTGCGTTTCCTCGGCTGGCGCGACGATGCCGATGCGCTTATGCAGGCCTGCGATATCTTCGTGTGCCCGTCACGCCACGAACCGCTCGGAAACATCGTGCTTGAGGCCTGGGCCGCAGAGAAACCCGTGGTGGCCGCTGCCGCGGCCGGTCCGCTGAGCCTGATCGGCGACAACGCCGCGGGCGTGATCGTGCCGGTCGACGACCCGGCGGCGCTGGCCGCGGGAATCCGCGATCTCGTTGCTGACCCCGGGAATGCGGCACGCCTCGCGGTGGAGGGGCATCGCCGCTTCGAGGCCGGTTACACGGAGGCGGCCGTTGTCGCGCAGTATCAGAGCTTTTTCGAGCGGGTTGCCTGACCATGTGCGGGATCGCAGGCGTTATGGGGGTAGATGGCACGACCGCGGATGCGCTGACGCTAGAGCGTCTGGTCTCGGCACTGCATCATCGCGGCCCTGACGGGGACGGCGCTTACAGTGCGCGTAACGTTGCCCTCGGCCAGACTCGGCTTGCTATCATTGATCTGGAGACCGGAAACCAGCCGCTCTATGAGCCCGGCGGCGCCGTGCTCGTGGCCAACGGTGAAATCTACAATTACGTGGAACTGCGTGCGCAGCTGGACGGCGAGGCATTTTCGACCCGGTCTGACTGCGAGCCTCCCTTGCATCTCTACCGGAGGCACGGACTCGATTTCGTCGATCACCTGCGCGGCATGTATGCCATCGCGCTCTACGATCCGATCGAGGGCCAGCTGGTCCTTGCCCGCGATCCGTTCGGTATCAAGCCGCTTTACTACGCACAGACCGATCAAGGCTTCGCCTTTGCGTCTGAGCCCCAGGCGCTGATCGAATCCGGAATGGTTGCGCCACGGGTCAATGAAACCGCGCTCACGGAATTGCTGCAGCTTCAGTTCACCACCGGGGCGGAGACGGTCTTCGACCAGGTGATGCGTGTGCTACCCGGAGAGTCCGTGGTGGTGCGCGATGGCCGCGTGGTCGCGCGCCGCCGCCGGTCGGGCCTGCCGTCCGGCGGGGCGGTAGACTGGTCGGAGGCGGAGGCGCTGGAGCTGCTCGATGCGGCGCTACGCGACAGCGTCGAGGTGCACCAGCGTTCCGATGTGCCCTACGGGATGTTCTTGTCGGGTGGCGTCGACAGCTCGGTGTTGCTGGCCCTGATGGCTGACCTCAACGACACACCCGTGCAGGCGTTCACGGCAGGCTTCGTGGGGACGTCTGTTCCCGACGAGCGCGCGCATGCGCGCGAACTTGCGCAGATCACCGGCGCGGAGATGACAGAGCTCACGATCGACGCGGACATGTTCTGGCGCGATCTGCCGCGCATCGCGGCGGCGATGGACGATCCCACGGCCGACTATGCGATGGTGCCCAGCTACTTCCTCGCCGAGGCGGTTAAGGCAGCCGGTCTCAAGGTTGTCCTCACGGGCGAGGGGGGCGACGAACTTTTTGCCGGGTACGGGCGTTATCGCAGCGCGATGCGGCCCTGGTGGCGTGGTGGACGCAGTATGCGCGCGCGCGGCGTGTTTGACGGACTGGGCGTCCTGCGCGACACGCCTGCAGGCTGGCGCGATGGTATCGCGGCCGCGCAGCAGACAGCCGATGCCGCCGACTACACCAGGTTGCAATCGGCCCAGGCCGCCGACTGTGCGGACTGGTTGCCCAATGATCTGCTGATCAAGGTCGACCGCTGCCTCATGGCGCATGGGGTCGAGGGCCGGACCCCGTTCCTCGATCCGAAGGTTGCGGCGGTCGCGTTCCGGCTGCCCGATGCGTTGAAGGTGCGCGACGGGCTCGGCAAGTGGATCCTGCGGAAGTGGCTCAACGGCGTGCTGCCGGAGGCGCACCCGTTCGAGCGCAAGCGCGGGTTCAGCGTGCCGGTGGCCGAATGGATCGATTCGCGCGGCGCCGAGATCGGACCGCTCGTCGCGTATCAGCCCGGGGTCCTGGAGGTTTGCGAGCCGCGGACCGTCGAGGCGCTGTTCGCCCGATCGGGAAAGCGCCAGGGTTTCGCTGCGTGGGTGCTGCTCTTTTATGCGCTGTGGCATGCGCACCATGTGCTGAACATCCGTGACTGCGCGGATGTCCGCGACGCCCTTGAAACAGGCCGCCGTGCCGCCTGATTGCCCCGATCGCCAGTGTGTCCCGCCCCGCGCGGTGTCAGTCACCTAGCAACGGTATCCCATCCACACGCAACAATTCGAGCAGGGCGATGACGTCGGGGGAATCCGTGCCGCGATCCCCGGCCGGCCGACAGACAACCCTGCGCAGAAGCCAGTTCTCGGGACTGTCGGGTAGCGGTGCGCTGCCGAACACCGAGACGAATGCGAAGCAGGTGACCCGAGGCGAGTGGCCAACGACGAAGGTCATGTCCGAACGCACGCGAATATCCTCTGGCCTGAATCGTACACCCTGACGCGTGAGCAACGGGTCGCGTCCGTAAAGACGATACAGATAGTTCGGGGTTTTGCTTTCTGGTCCGAAGCCACCGTTGGTGAGCTTCTCATAGACCAGGTGTCCACCCTCTAGCGACCAGCGCTCCAGATAACGACCGGGCAGTTCCATCTTCTCATGGGCGATGATGCTGGCCTGTGTGTCTGTGATGGAAAGCCGTGTCTGTGTACCGGTGATCGGCTCCCAGCCGGGTACGCCGATGCGTCGCCCCTCGAGGTCGCGCACGGCACCGGCCGGCATGCACGCGGCAAGTAGAAGGATCGCCAGTAGAGGAAGAATCGCGAAGGGTCGGGACATGGGGAATCGCCGGGTCGGAAGGCCACCATTTTTGGGGTCCCATGCCGTGGCGAATGAAATATCACCGACAATTCAATCTTTTACTCATGCTGTGGGCATGAAGTCGGGGTTTGGGCTGACTCCGGCGCCCGGCAGGCCTATATTCCTCCCCGACATTGTGCACTGCACCTAAGGCGCCGCGCAGACCGGACGCCCACGGAAACCAGGAGAGAAAAGAATGACCGCATGCATCGTTGGCTGGGACCATCTGAAATTCGGCAAACGCGAGGACGACGACGTCGAAGACATGATCGTCAGCGTCGCGGCGGGCGCCATGCGCGATGCGGGTGTCGAACCCCGAGATGTGGACGCGGTCTATCTGGGCACCTTCGGCGGCGGTTTCGTGCGCCAGGAGTTTCCGGCCTCGCTGGTTCTGCAGGCCCACGAGGATTTGCGCTTCAAACCGTCGACCCATGTTGAGAACGCCTGCGCGACGGGTTCCGCGGCGATCTACCAGGGGCTCAACCATATCGCGGCCAAGAAGGGGCGCGTGGTCCTCGTCGTCGGCGTCGAGAAGATGACCGAGGTTTCCGGTGAGGTTTTGGGTGGCATTCTCTCGAAGGCTTCGTACCTGCGCGAGGAATCGGCATCAAGCTTCGCCGAAATCTTCGGCCAGATCACGGACGCCTATTTCCAGAAGTACGGTGACAAGTCCGACGCGCTCGCGATGATCGCCGCGAAGAACCACAAGAACGGCTGCGACAATCCCTATGCCCAGCTGCAAAAGGACCTGGGTTACGAATTCTGCCGCAACGTTTCGGAGAAGAACCCGGTCGTTGCTGGGCCGCTGAAGCGCACGGACTGCTCGCTGGTCTCCGACGGCGCCGCGGCCATCGTGCTCACCGACGTGGACACCGCACTCAAGATGGACAAGGCGGTTTACTTCCGTGCGGCCCAGCACGTGCAGGACTATCTGCCCATGTCGCGTCGCACCGTGATCGACTTCGAGGGGCCAGCCGAGGCCTTTGCGCGTGCGTTTGCCGAGGCCGGTGTGTCGGTCGACGATCTCGGCTTTGCCGAGGTGCATGACTGTTTTACCAGCGCCGAGCTGCTGTCCTACGAGGCGATGGGCCTGACCGCGAAGGGCGAGGGCGAGACGGCGATCAAGGAAGGTTGGACCTATGCCGACGGGAAGCTGCCCGTGAACCGCTCGGGCGGTCTCAAGGCCAAGGGCCACCCGCTGGGCGCGACCGGCCTGTCGATGCATGCGATAGCGTCCATGCAGCTGACCGGAACCGCGGGTGACCTGCAGCTCGACAATCCCAACCTCGGTGCTGTCTTCAACATGGGCGGATCGGCTGTTTCCAGCTACGTCTCGATCCTCGAGCCGCTGCGCTAGACCCAGCCCTCCGGGAACGCGAATTCATGGCTGAAACGTTCAAGGCCGTTTTCCTAACGGAGGGCGAGGACGAGAAGGTGTCCGCGTCGATTACGGATGTCGATGCGGCCGACCTGCCGTACGGCGATGTGACCGTCGCGATTGAGTATTCGACGATCAACTTCAAGGACGGGCTCGTCGTCAACGGCAACATCGGCCGTCTGGTGCGAGAGTTTCCCCACGTGCCGGGAATCGATTTCGCCGGCACCGTCGAGGCTTCGGACAATCCTGCATTCGCGCCCGGCGACAAGGTGGTGCTGACCGGCTGGCGGGTCGGAGAAATCCACTGGGGCGGACTAGCGCAAAAAGCCCGGGTCAAGGCTGATTGGCTCGTGCCGTTGCCCGATGGCATGAGCACCCAGCAGGCCATGGCGGTGGGTACCGCGGGATTCACGTCGATGCTCTGTGTCGATGCGCTCGAGGCCCATGGTCTCGTGCCCGATAAGGGCGAGGTGCTGGTCACGGGTGGTGCCGGTGGTGTCGGAAGCGTGGCCATCGCGATCCTCGCGAAGCGGCGCTACACGGTCGTCGCGTCGTCGGGCAGACTGGAACTCGGGGACTACCTGAAGGGGCTCGGCGCGTCGGAAATCATCGATCGCGCGGAATTCTCCAAGGCAGAGCCACGGCCGCTCGAGCGCGAGCGCTGGGCGGGTTGTGTCGACGCCGTTGCCGGCCAGACGCTCGCGACCGTGCTGGCGCAGATGAAGTATGGCGGCTCGGTCGCCGCATGCGGGCTCGCTGGCGGCAACACGCTGGAGACCACCGTTCTGCCCTTCCTGTTGCGTGGCGTGAACGTGCTCGGGATCGATTCGGTCATGCAGCCGAAAGACTATCGGACGCATATCTGGCGTCGTATTGCCGAGGACCTGCCGCTGGACAAGCTTGACGCGATGACCAGTGTCGAGCCGCTCGGTGCGGTGCCGGACCTGGCCAGGTCGATCCTCAAGGGCGCCGTGCGCGGGCGTACCGTGATCGACGTCAACGCCTGACTTGGTCAACGCTGTCTTAACCCGCCGCGGTTAGGCTCTGGTTGGATTGAGGGGCGAGCTATGAAGCTCGAAGCGACGCGCCGGGCGCGCGCTAGTGGTGCGACCGCTTGGTTGCTTCTCGAGGGTGGTCGCGAGGACCTGTTCGGGCCAGGCGGCTAGCAGCCCTTGAGGCCGTCCGCGAGCTTGATACGCGGGGACCAGCCGGGAAGAGTTTTGCCTTCCCAGGGCGTCATGACCTCGCCCCCCCGATGCGGCCGAGCGCCCCAGTTGATGTCCGCCGTCTGTTCGTTCGCTTTCATCCAGGCGTCGGCGAGCGCCCGCAGCGTGACCGCCTCGGCCGAAGGGAGCGTGTGGTTCGCACGACCCTGTATTGTGCCGACGGCGCACAGGTTTGCGGCGTGGATGAAGCCGTCGCAAAGGTCGTCGGCATGCACCATGTGCAATGTCTGATCGCCCGGGGTCGCGTCCAGCGTCTCGCCGGATGCTGCCGCGTCACGCAGCACCGCGAGGAACTTGCGGCGTGAATCCGCCGGGCCGTAGCTGTCGTAGATCTTGAGCGTGACCGCGTTCAGGCCGGCTCGGGAGCTGTAGTAGTCGATGATGTCGTCGGCGGCCTGCTTGCTCGCCGCATAGAGCGTGTTGGGTGCGGGAGTTGGGTCGCCCCGAGGGCTTTCCGCGTTTTGCCATGCGGTCCCGGCGGCGATAAGCGTGGGGGTTTCCAAAGCGACGGCGGCCTCGCAGAGCTCCGCCGTGAACGTCACATTGTCGGTGATCATCCCGGAGATGTCGTCATGCGCATGTGTGCTCGCGAATCGGGCGGCAAGATGGAAGATCACGTCGGGGCGGGCATGTCGTACGCATTCGACGAGATCGCTGCTGTCTCCGGTGAGCTGATGGACGGTCGCATGATCTGAGATTGCGGTAACCCGCTGGGGATCACTGCCGGCACGCACAGTGGTCGTTACCGGCACACCGAGCGCAGCGAGTCGACGGACGAGCTGACCGCCCAGGAACCCAGTGCCGCCGGTTACCAGCGCGGATCGGAACGCCGCGGCGGGACGATCACCGGCCATGTCAGGCGGCGCCCGTGAAGTCGGGGTAGGCGGCGTCGCGCTCGGACATGACATCCGGCACAAACGGCCAATCGATTGCAAAGGCGGGATCGTTCCAGCGCACACCACGGGCGAGGTCCGGCACGTAGGGCGCACCAATGAAGTACTCGACGGTACAGTCGTCCTCGAGCGTCAAGAAACCGTGCGCGCAGCCCGGTGGGACGAAGAGCGCGTTCTGGAGATCGGCGTCGAGCTCGACGGCGGACCACCGGAGATAACTGTCGGAGCCGGGACGCAGGTCCACCGTGACGTCGAAGATGCGGCCCCGGATACAGCGTATGAGCTTGGAATCCGGGGTCGGCTCGCCCTGGTAGTGCAGGCCGCGTAGTGTCCCGCGCCGGCGGTTGCGCGACAGGTTGGTCTGGACAATCTCGAACACGAGGCCCGCTTCACGGAATTCCTCGGCGCAGAAGCTGCGTGCGAAGTCGCCGCGCGCGTCGCCGGCGGGTTCGGTCCGCACCTCGAAAGCACCGGAAATGTCCGCGGGAATGAACTGCATCAGAGGATCGTCAGCTCCGGCACGGCGACAACGAACCGTCCGCCCCAGTCCGCGACATAGTCATGGGCGACGGTGATCTCGCGTTTCAGGTTCCAAGGCAATATCAGCACATAGTCGGGTTTCGTGTCGCGTAGCCGATCCGGTGCGACGATCGGGATCTTGCTGCCCGGCAGCAAGCGACCCTGCTTCGCGTCGCTGACGTCGGCTACGTACGTAATTCGCGAGGTGTCCACGCCGCAGAAGTTCAGTAGTGTGTTCCCCTTGGCGGCCGCGCCGTAGGCGGCAACGGTCTTGCCGTCCCGTTGGGCATTGTCGAGGAACGCCAGAAGGCCTCCACGGATCGCTTCCACGCGGGCCTGAAAGCCTGCGTAGCCCGAGATGGAATCGAGCCCCATCGCCGTTTCATCAGCGCGCACCTTTATGAGGTCCGCACCGGTGGCACGCTCGGGGCCGTCGGTCCGCGCGGCGAAGATGCGTAGGCTTCCACCATGGGTCGCCAATTCCTCGACATCGAAGAGATACAGCCCGTGACGCGCGAACACGCGCTCCACGACCAGCAGCGAGAAGTAGGAGAAATGCTCGTGATAGATGGTGTCAAACTGGGCTTCGGCGATCAGCCGTGCGAGATGTGGGAACTCCATCGTGAGAACGCCGTCGCGGGCAAGCAGATGCGCGAGGCCCGCGACGAAGTCATTCAGGTCGGGGACATGCGCCAGCACGTTGTTGCCGAGCAGCAGGTCCGCCTCTGTCCCCTCCGCACGCAGCGACCGGGCGAGTTTGAGGCCGAAGAAGGCACACATCGTGTTGACGCCGTTCGCGTTCGCCGTTTCCGCCACGTTGGCAGCCGGTTCAATCCCCAGCACAGGAACGCCGGCCTTGACGAAATGCTGCAGCAGGTAGCCGTCGTTGCTGGCGACTTCGATTACGGAACTCGTAGCATCCAGACCGAAGCGTTCGATCGCCATTCGGGCGTAGGCCTCGGCATGTGCGACCCAGCTCGTCGAGAAGGACGAGAAGTAGGCGTAGTCCGAGAAGATGTCCTCGGCGGGAACGACGTCCTCCGCCTGCACCAGAAGACAGCTTTCGCATACCCTCGCGTGCAGTGGGTAGCGGGGGTCGGGCTGGCCGGGGTCGCGCAGGTAGCTGTTGGCGAGCGGCGTCTCGCCGAGATCTGCGAAGCTCGTCCAGAGAGGGGTACCGCAGAACCGGCAGGCAAGGTTGTTGTACGTGGAGTCGGTCATGCGTCAGCCCGCTCGCAATAGGCATTGATCTGCGCCGATACCAGTTCGCGGGCAGCCGTACCCGTCGCGGCCCCCGTGTGCCAGCGGGCGGTCCAGGCGGCGGCATCGGCTTGCGAGAGGCGCGGCCGCCAGCCGAGAGTTTTGACTGCGAGGGCGGCATCTAGCGCAAGGTTTCGGGCCTCGGCCGGTCCGTCCTCCGGCACATGCGCCCAGTCCACGACCTGCTGGCCGTCCGCGCGCAGGGTCTCTATTACCCGGTCGAGAAGCCAGTCCACCGGTTGGGCCGTTCCGGTGTCGGGTCCGAAATTCAGGGCGTTGGGCAGGACGCCGTCCCGGTCGCGCACCAACGCTTCGGCGTATCGCAGATAGCCTGCGAGGACGTCGAGGACATGCTGCCAGGGCCGGGTCGCCTTCGGGTTGCGGACATGCAGCGGCGTGCCCGCATTCATCGCGCGGAACAGGTCCGGAAGAATTCGGTCTTGCGACCAGTCGCCCCCGCCGATGACATTGCCCGCCCGGGCCGTTGCGAGCCGCGTCGCGCGGGCGCGGTTCTCGAAGATACCGCGGCGCCAGCCCGCGGTGAGGGTCTCCTGGGCAGCCTTCGAAGCGCCGTAGGGCTCATCGCCGCCCAGCGGATCAGACTCAACGAATGGCCTGCCGGTGTCATCGTTGCGGTAGCACTTGTCGCTCGTGACCACGAGGATCGCCCCTACGCCCGCGTTGTTCCCGAGTTTCTCAAGCAGGTTGCCGGTGCCCTGAACGTTGGTGGCATAGGTACCGATCGGGTCGCGGTGGGCACGCCGAACCAGAGACTGGGCCGCGAGGTGGATGACGATGTCCGGGTCGGCGGCGACGCAGGCGATCTCGACCGCGTCACGGTCGCGAATATCGCCAATCATCGATTGTAGGTGGGTCCAGTCACCGAGGTCGCGGAACAGGTTCGGGCCGGGTTCCGGCGCAAGCGAGAAGCCGTATACGTCCGCGCCCAGCATCTCGAGCCAGGCGCACAGCCAGGCCCCCTTGAAACCGGTGTGTCCGGTCACGAGCACGCGACGACCGCGCCAGAAGTCGGCATTGGGGGATGCGGTCACGACGGGACTCCCGTGCGTGTCGGGCGTGCGCGCCGGACGGTGCGCGAAGCCGGGACGCGCAGGATATAGCCGAGCGTGCCGAACAGGCGTGCCAGGTCACGCCAGGCTTTTGCGCGCTGGAGCGTGATCGTGTTCCCGAGAGCCTTCAGAGCAAAGCGCGCCACGTTGGGCCAGGCGATCGCGGCACAGGCGCCGCGGCCGTGATACTTCTGTTCGAGATAGAGCCGAGACCAGGCCATGTGCCAGTACTTCTCCCAGCGGTAGCCCGCGCTCGCCCGCACGGATCCCCCGCCGCCATGATGTGCCACCGCCTGCGGTACCAGGACCGAGCTGAACCCGGCGTTCCGGATGCGCAGGCAGAAATCGTCATCCTCGTAGTACAGGAAAATCGCCTCGTCGAACGGACCGATCTCTCGATAGGCGGACATGCGCAGGAGCACGACCGCGCCGGAGAGATAGTCCGCGCAGATGGACCCGTCCGGCGGCAGCTCATTTTCGCGCGGCGGCAGCATCCGCCGTTTGTGGAGAACAACGTCGTGCGCAGGTTCATAGACGCCCGCGTCGTCGAGGACACGCGGCGCGAGCAGCGCCGCGTCGGAATATGCGTCCGCCGCGGCCAGAAGTTGCGCAAGCGCCTCCGTTTCGACGCGTGAATCGGGGTTGGCGAGAAGCGCGAACTCCCGGGTCGTTCGGGCGAGCCCGAGATTGGCGCCCGCGCCGTAGC
>JAYPRP010000022.1:0-32903 GCA_038132575.1 Rhodospirillaceae bacterium | reverse complement strand
CTGGAAGACTGGCAGAAGGTGATCGATGTCGGACTGACCGGCACCTTCCTGATGACCCAGGCCGCGGGCCGGTGGTGGATCGAGCAGGACAGGCCCGGCGCGGTGGTCAACCTCTCCTCGACCGGCGGCCTCCAGCCCTACAACCTGGCGGGCGCCTACAGCACAACGAAGGCCGGCGTGATCATGCTGTCGAAGCAGTTCGGGCTCGAATGGGCGCGGCACAACATTCGGGTCAATACGGTCTGCCCCGGCCATACCGAGACGCCGCTGACCGCCTACATGCGCGATCCCGCCGTGAAGCAGGTGCGGGCCGACGTGACGCCGCTCGGCCGGGTCGGACAACCGGACGATATCGCGGAGGGGATTCTATATCTGCTCTCTGACGCCGCAGCGTATGTGACTTCGTCGGAACTCGTGATCGACGGGGGCATGTCGACGAGCCTGTTCAACCACATGCCCGGTCGGAAGTGGGACTAGCGCAAAGCGCCAGCCAGAATCAGGCTACGGGGCGCTCCAACCCGTAGTGCTCGCGCAGCGTCGTGCCTTCATACGCGGTCCGAAACAGGCCGCGTTTCTGCAGGATCGGTACCACCTGATCGATAAACGCGTCGAGCATGCCGGGGAAAATCGGCGGCATGACGTTGAAGCCGTCGGCGGCGCCGTGGGTGAACCAGTCCTCGATCAGGTCGGCGACCTGCTCCGGCGTGCCCGCGAAGGTGAAGTGTCCGCGCGCACCGGCCAGTTTCGCGAGAAGCTGGCGCAGGGTTACGCGCTCCCGTTCCACGAGCCCGACCACCATCACCGCGCGGCTGCGGGACGCCTCGACCGTGTCGGGGTGGGGGAAATCCTCCGGCCGCAACACCTCGTCGAGGGAAAGATGGGAGAAATCATGACCGCCGAACCGGCTGGAGAGCGTCCGCCGGCCGGCCTCCGGATCGGCACTCTCGTTGAGATCACGCACCAGACGCTGCGCCTCTTCCTCTGTCGCGGCGATCATCGGGTTGATCCCCGGCAAGATCAGTACCTGGTCGGGCCGCCGCCCCTGTCGGGCAATACGCGCCTTGATATCGGCATAGAAGTCCTGTGCCGTCGTTTTCTCCAGATGTGCCGTGAAGATTGCTTCCGCATGGCGCGCAGCGAAGTCCCGACCGGTGTCCGAAGATCCCGCCTGAACGAGCACCGGGCGGCCCTGGGGAGAACGCGGGAGGTTCAACGGACCCGCAACCGAGTAGTTCGGACTTTCATAGTCGATCGCACGTATGCGCTCGGGACGCGCATAGATTCCCGCAGCCCTGTCATCCACGACCGCATCGTCGGCCCAGCTGTCCCAGAGCGCCGTGACGATCTCGACGAATTCCTCGGCAAGTGCATACCGCTCGTCAAGGCTGGCATCACGGGTGTCGCCGAAGTTCCGAGCGGCTGCCTGCATCCAGGTGGTGACGATGTTCCATCCGGCACGCCCGTTGCTGATGTGATCGACGGAGCAAAATTGCCGGGCGAGGTTGTAGGGCTGGGAATATGTCGTCGACGCCGTCGCGATCAGGCCGATCCGGCTCGTGACGGCCGCAATCGCCGCCAGCAACGTTATCGGTTCCAGCCAAACCTTGCCGGTCAACGCATTGTCGTCCGTCGCCGCGAGAACATCGGCGAAGAAAATCGAATCGAACAATCCGGACTCGGCGCGTTGCACAATGCGCTGATAGTAGCCGACATCCATCAAATCCTCGTGCGCGGCATCGGGGTGATTCCACGCTGCCTCGTGATGGCCACGCGACTGAATGAACAAATTCAGATGAAGTTGCCGTGCCTCGGTCACGAAGCGGCTCCCAGCCGGAATTGTACGTCATCGTCCGCGGCGATCTGTTCGATCAGCGCGACCTCCCAGTCGATATATTCCTGCATCTTCGCCTCGACGTCCGTGTTCCGGTCGTAGGCGCGCAAGTAAACGTCGATACAGTCCTCGTCGGCGGGTTTGGTCGGGCTTGCCTCGACGTCGTATCCCGCCGCGATCCAGGCATCGGTGCCGCCGGACAGAACGCACACCTCGGCATTCGTCAGCGTCCTCGCTTCGGTGACGGCCAGCGCTGCGATTCTCCCGTCGTTCGATGTCAGAACGAGCGTACCGTCCGTCGGTAGCACCGGGGCCGCGATGCGCGAACGGATCGCCCACCTGGCGCCCGGGATATGCTCCTTCCGGAAGACGCGGCTCTCGGACAGGTCGAGGACCGTGACACCGCCATCGGGCAGCCGTGCCGCGAGCGTGTCGGCATCTACCATCGGAACATCGGGCAACGCGGGGCCTGGCTCCGGCCCGGTCTCAAGATCGCCCGACAGACCGTCAGCCAGCACGGACACGTTCCGGTAACCCATCTGCACCAGCCAGTGGGCCGTCATGGTCGCCCTCACGCCGGTGTCATCGATCAGAACAATGCGTCCGTTGGGCACCCCGATCTGAAAGTCGGTGGCCTGAACGAGCTGGCCACCCGGCGCGGAACGCGACCCAGGCAGATGTCCCGCGACGAATTCGTCGGGGTCGCGCACGTCCAGAAGATAGAGCGTGCGATCACCCGCCTCACTCTGCCAACGGGTGAGTGTTTCCCGGTCGATCATTGCGACCCCGTGGGTCGCGGCAATCCGGTCGCGCATCGCCAGTACCTCCGCGAGGCTCTCTGGATCCCCGGCCGGGAAGCGGTCGGTGCGCCCGTGCTCGAGCACAAGCCCGGCAAGGTGCCAGCCCATGGTGCCATTCTCGAGCGCGACCACCTTGTTCGGGATGCCCGCGTTTATCACCGACTGGGCGCCGAGAATGCTGCGGGTCCGTCCCGCGCAGTTGACGACGACGGTGGTGCCGGGGTCGGGCGCCAGGTCGCGCACCCGGTAGGCGAGTTCGCCTCCGGGTACGCTGATCCCGCCCGGAATGTTCATGTTGCGGTACTCGGCGAAGGTGCGGGAATCGAGAACGACCAGGTCTTCGCCACGGTCCTGCATCGCCTTGAGCTCCCGCGCATCGACCGACGGCGTGCCATAGTGGTGTTCCACCGCCTCGCCGAAGGCCTTGCTGGGCACGTTGATGCCGGAATAGAGCGTGAACCCGGCAGCGGCCCAGTCGTCCGGCGTATCCGGGCATACCGCGACATCCGTATAACCCAGCGCGGCGAGCGCGGCCGTCGCGCGCGCGGCGAGCTCTCCATCGCCGGCTGTCGTGACGACAATCGGCGTGGACAGGCGTGGAACGAGACGCGGCACCTCGAGCTCGAGCCGGCTCAACGGCGCGTTGACGGCCCAGAAGAGATGACAGGCGCCGAACTCGCCCTGTTCACGCAGGTCGAGCAGAGCGAGTTCATCAGCGGTTCCAAGGGCAGCGCGGAGATCTTCGGAGTTCATGATGGTCATTTTACAGTAAAGACGCGTGTATTGAGATTCGGGGCGGGTCCGGTGCATGATAGCGTCCAGACACCCAAACGCGACCGTTGAACGCATCCGGTCGCCACAAGAGGATCAAGACATGGCGCTCACCGTCGATCAGTTTGCAGAGGATTGCCGGCAGATTCTGAGCCAGGATTCGAGCGAATTCGGGCTGGAGAAGGTCCGGCTGGTGGTCGAGAAGTTCCTGGCCGACCAGGAGTTCATCGACGAGCATCTCGGCCCGGACAACGATTCCAACCGGACGGTCCTCTACGAGGATCCCGAGTTCGAATTCTGCATCTGCGCCCATGTCTTCAAGGGCTCGAATGAGGCCCCGCCGCACGATCACGGGCCAACCTGGGCGATCTACGGTCAGGCGACAGGTCAGACCGTGATGACCGAGTTCGAGAAGGTCGCGGCACCCGACGGCGACACGCCGGGCAAGGTCCAGCCGACGAAGTCCTATGACCTGGACCCCGGCATGGCCGTCGCCTACCCGATCGGCCGGCTGCACTCGCCCAAACGTGCCGGCGAGACGCGCCTGATCCGCATCGAGGGCAAGGACGTCACGAAGCTCAAGCGCGATTCCTACGAGCGCGCCTAGCACCCGACATGACCGGTAGCCGCGAGAGCGCGGTCGCGCGCGCGGCAGCCCATTTCGACGGCGGCGATTTCGTCGCAGGCCTGTCGCGCCTGGTCGCGCATCCAACCCAGAGCCAGCTCCCGGGCACGCGTCCGGCGCTTGAAGGGTATTTCACCGATGCGATCGGCCCGGCTCTGGATACGCTTGGATTCTCCCGGGACATCCTCGAAAACCCGAAACCTGAAGCCGGCCCAGTCCTGCTGGCGACTCGGCACGAGGGCCAAGACCGCCCTTCGGTCCTGATCTACGGCCATGGCGACGTGGTCGTGGGCCAGGACGAGCGCTGGCGCGCCGGCCTTGCCCCCTGGAGCGTGATCCAGGACGGCGACCGGCTCTACGGACGCGGCACGGCGGACAACAAGGGCCAGCACTGGACCAATCTCGGCGGCCTCCGTGCCGTGATCGAAGAGCGCGGGCAACTCGGCTTCAACTGCACGATCCTGCTCGAGAGCGACGAGGAGATGGGCTCGCGCGGGCTGCGTGAGTTCTGCCGCCAGCACGCGGACCGGCTGCGGGCCGACATGCTGATCGCATCGGACGGGCCTCGCCTCGACCCGGCACGCACAACGATCGTGCTCGGATCGCGGGGGCTGGTGAACTTCGAGCTCGCCCTCAAGCTTCGCGACGGCGCCCATCATTCCGGTAACTGGGGCGGGCTGATCCGCGACCCCGGCGTGGTGCTGTCCCACGCCATCGCCAGCCTGACCGACGCGCGCGGCCAGATCGCCGTGCCCGAGTGGCGGCCAACATCGCTGACGCCGGACATCCGGGCATTGCTGGCAAAAGTGACCGTCGCGGGCGGCGACGGCAGCCCCGAGATCGACCACGACTGGGGCGAAGAGGAATTAACGCCTGAAGAACGGGTCTATGGCTGGAACAGCTTCGCCGTGCTGGCGCTCGACCTCGGCGACCCCGCCCGGCCCCAGAACGCCATCGCGCCCGAGGCCCGCGCCGTCTGTCAGCTACGCTACGTGGTCGGGACCGATCCCGACGAAATCCTGCCGACACTCCGCCGGCACCTGGACGCGCACGGCTTCGAAGCCGTTACGGTGACCCCGACCCGCATGGCGGGGATGCGCGCCACCCGCTCGGATCCAGAGAACATTTGGGTTAAGCACGCGCTCACTTCCGTGAACCGAACGCTGGAAGTAATCGGCGGCGAACCCGCGGCTCTGATCCCGAACATCGGCGGCGGCATCCCCAACGAGATCTTCGCCGAGGACCTGGGCATGCCGACGATCTGGATTCCCCATTCCTATGCCGGCTGTAACCAGCACGCACCCGACGAGCACATGCTCGCGCCGATCGCGCGCGAGGCGCTGCAGGTCATGGCCGGGCTGTTCTGGGATATCGGCGCCGACTAACGCCCGAGCACGCTATTCCGCCGCCTCGGCGGTCTCGAGTGCCTCGCTCGCGGCGAGCCACTCCGCCTCGACCGCGCCGAGCTTCTTCTCGATCTCACCGCGTGTCTTCATGAGGTCGGTCATCGCCTTGTCCCTGTAGGGCGCTTCGGCGCTGTCCGGATCGAACATGGCCCGATCGATGGCCGTCCGCTGATCCGTCAGCTTCGTCATTTCCGCCTCGGCCTTGCGGGCCCGGGCGCGCAGATCCTTCGTCCGCTCGCGGGCCTCGGCGGCCGCGCGACGCGCCTCCTTCTTGTCGCCCCGCCGCTCCTTCGGCACATCATCTCGGGCCTTCGACTGCCCGCGGCCCAGCAGATGATCGCGGTAGTCATCCAGGCTGCCGTCGAACTCCCGCGCCGTCCCCTCATCGATCAGAATCAACCGGTCCGCCGTCATCTCGAGAAGGCGCCGGTCATGGCTGACCAGCACCACCGCACCGTCGAAGGCGTTGAGTGCCTGAACCAGCGCCTCGCGCGCGTCCACGTCGAGATGGTTGGTGGGTTCGTCGAGGATCAGGATATGGGGTGCGTCGCGGGTGATGAGCGCCAGCGCCAGCCGGGCCCGCTCGCCACCAGACAGCTTGCCGACCTCCAGATGCACCTTGTCGCCGGAAAACCCGAACCGGCCGAGCTGGCTGCGCACCACGCCCGGCTTGGCGTCCGGCAGCAGCCGGGTCATGTGATCGAGGGGCGTTTCCCCGACCCGCAACTCCTCGACCTGGTGCTGGGCGAAGTAGCCGACTCGGAGCTTGCTGCTCGACGCCACGTCACCAGCCATGGGATCGAGCTGACCGGCTAGCAGTCGCGCCAGGGTCGTCTTGCCGTTGCCGTTCCGGCCCAGAAGCGCGATCCGGTCGTCGGGATCGATCCGCAGGCCGAGCCTTGAGAGCACCGGCGTGTCTTCCAAATACCCCACTGCCGCACCGTCCAGCACCATGAGCGGCGGCTTGAGTTCCTGGGGGCTCGGGAAGTCGAACACCAGGGTCGGGTCCTCGGCGGCCGCGGCTACCGGCTCCATCTTCGCCAGCGCCTTCATCCGGCTTTGGGCCTGGCGCGCCGTGTGGGCCTTGTAGCGCCAGCGATCCACATAGGCCTGGAGCTTGGCGTGTTTCTCCTCCTGCTTCGCCCGCATCGCGGCGACCTGGCTGAGCCGCTCGGCGCGGATTTTCTCGAAGGCGTCGTAGCCGCCGGGGTACAGCGTCACCTTGCCGCCCTGCACATGCAGGATGTGGTCGACCACGTTGTTGAGCAGGTCGCGCTCATGGCTGACCACCACCATGGACGCCGGATAGGTCTTGAGAAAATTCTCGAGCCAGAGCGCGGCCTCCAGGTCGAGATGGTTGGACGGCTCGTCGAGCAGCAGCAGGTCGGGGCGGGAGAACAATAATCCCGCCAGCGCCACGCGCATCCGCCAGCCGCCGGAGAAATCCGACAGTGGGCGATGCTGGACTGTCTCGTCGAAGCCCAGCCCGGCGAGGATGCGGGCAGCCCGCGCCGGCGCGCCATGGGCGTCGATCAGCCCGAGGCGCTCGTGGATGGCGGCGATACGGTCCGCGTCGGTCGCGGTCTCGGCCTCGTCCAGCAGGTCGGTCCGCTCGGTATCGGCGGCGAGCACCATCTCGAACGGGGTCGTGCTCCCGCCCGGCGCCTCCTGGGCAACGTAGCCGATGCGGGTGCCGCGCGGGGTCTCGACGGACCCGTCATCGGCTTCGAGCAGACCGGCGATGATCTTGAGCAGGGTGGACTTGCCCGCGCCGTTGCGCCCAACCAGCCCGACCCGGCTGCCGGTGGGCAGCATGGCCGAGGCACCGGCGAGAATGGTCTCGCCGCCGAGCCGGGCGGTAATGTTGTTAAGGTTCAGCATGGGCGCGCGGGAATTAGCACAGCCGCACGGCTAACGAAAACCTCGTCGGCTGGGCCTTCTAAACGCCGATCAGGCTCCGCAGATGCATGATGCCGAGCTCCGCAGCCTTCTCGTAGCTCGGCTCCCGGACGACCTGCAGCGACAGGTAGCCGTCAAAGCCGATCGACTGCAGGGCGTTGATGATCTCCCCATAGTCGATATGGCCTCCGCCGGGATACATGCGGTTGCTGTCGCTGATCTGCAGATATTGCAGATACTCGCGGCACTCGAAGATGCTGCGGGCGAAGGACGCGTCCTCGATGTTCATATGATAGGTGTCAAGCATCACGCCGAAGCCGGGGCTGCCCAGCTCGGCGGCGAATGCCGCACCGTCCTGGGCTGTGAAGCCAAAATCGATCGAGAAGCTGGCCTGGGGTTCGAATAGGACCCGGTTCCCGCGGCTCGCCGCGTGATCGGCCCCTTGGCGAAAGGCATCGTACATCCAGCCGACGGAGCGCTTACGCTGCTCCTCGTTGCCCAGCTTGCCACGAAACGATCCGACCAGCACATCGACGCCGAAATGTGCTCCCACATCGATCGCGGCCTTCAGACGCACCAGCGCCTCGGCGCGAATTGCATCGTCGGCATGGCAGAGCCAGACCCTGTCCTGGAACCCAATCGCCGCGGTGTGAATCGACGCGATCTCAAGGTTGCGTGACGAGACGGATTTCTCGATCGCTGCGAGATCCAGCTCGGCCGGAAGCCGCACAGACAGCTCGACGCCGTCATAGCCATAGCGAGCAAGCACATCCAGGTTGGTGTCAAGATCGCCCTGCTGCGCAGGCAGCAGAGGCGTATTCACCTCAGGGGACGCAACGCTAAATCCGATCTTCATCGTGAAAATCCCATTCCGAGAAATAATGCCGGCGGGCTACTCCGCGGCCTGGCGCAGCTCGAAGCCGTCGCGGGTGAGGCCGGCGGCCGTCATAGCCTCGCCGATCTTAGCGATCTCTGCATCCGACAGCTTGACTAGCGGCGGGCGCACCACGGCCTGTTCCTGACGACCGAGATGGACCAGCGCCTCCTTCATGCGGTTGTGCATGTCGCCGAATGGGTCAGCATAGAAGGCCTCGGTAGCGTGCCACATGCGGCCCGCCAACTCACGTGCGGTAGTCAAATCGTTAGACTGGACGGCACGAAACAGCGCCACTTGCAAATCGGCGATGACCGAACCCGCGCCGGAGAGGAGGCCGTTCGCTCCCATCACGAGGGAGGACAATAGCCAGGCGGAGTTTGTGGACAGGATGTTCACCGGCCGGGGCAGGTTCTGCAAAACCTGAATGTGGCGCGCATGAGCCTGCGGCGGCGACCAGTCCTTGACCGCCTTGATCGACGGCACCTCTTCCGCGAGTTGCACTAGCGTGTCGAGGGAATAGGCGAGTTCGTCGCCATATTGGAAAACGATCAGCGGCAGATCGGTCGCGTCCGCGATGGTCTTGAAGTGCGCCAGCGCCATCTCGGGACGGTGGCGGATGCCCCCCATGCCCATCGAGTGGGGCGGGAAGCACAGCAGCGCGGACGCACCGCCCGCCTCGGCCATCTTCGCGATCTTCGCGGCCTCGTGGCTGCCGTCGGCATAGACGCCATTGATCAGGGGGACCGAATCGCCGATCACGTCCATGGCCACATCGAGGATCGCGCGCTGCTCGTCGAACGAACAGGCATGAATCTCGGATGAGTGGCCGTTCACTGTGACGGCGGAAATGCCGTCCGTCGCAGCGACAAAGGACAAGTGCCGCCGAGTCTCGGCCTCGTTGATCCCGAAATCCTCGTTAAAGGCGAGAATTGCCGCCGGGATCACGCCCGCCGGTGTGTAGTTCTTGAACGCTGCCATATTCGTTCCTCCTGCTCAGCCGTGATCGTAGTCGGCGAGGGTCGTGCCGTCTTCCACATAGATCGTGTTGTTGTAGCCGTCGGGCCGCCCGTTTGTGAGCGATTCCAGCAGCCAGTCGGCGATCGCCGGGTAGATCTGGTTGGCGACCTCGCCCATGGGGTGGAATACGCCTTCGTAGAGCCAGAGCTCCGTGGGTCCGCCGAGCCCGGCGCGGAAGGTCGCGATGTCCTCGGGCGAGCAGAGCTCGTCCATATCGCCCGCCACCAGCAGGTGCGGCACCTTCAAATCCTTCGCCACATCCGGCAGATGTGCCAGGCGGGCGACGAATTCGTCGAATTCCGCCTCGTCGGAATAGCCGGCCATGTACATGTAGATACGTTTGAAGTTGGGCTGGGCTTGCTCGAAGATCATGTCGTAGGTGCCGACATTGGCCATCTGGCCGCAGACCGCGCTGATGCGCGGGTCGGCCGCACCAATGAGCACGCCCCAGCGCGAGCCCATGGACATGCCGAAGATGCCGATCCGGTCGGGGTCCACGTCATCGCGGGTCACCAGCCAGTCGACGATGGCCGAAGCGGCCTGCTCGTAGTTGTTCTCGGTCTGCCAGGTACCGTCCCGGTTGCACGCGCCCTGCCCCGGCCCGTCGATCGCGCAGACATTCATACCGCGCGGGATGAACTCGTTGTTGAATGGGTTGCAGACGTCTTCTTTGACCTGGTCCATGCCCGGCAGCGCGATGATGGTGGGCTTGGGACCATCGCCGGCGGCCTTGTGGAAGGTCGCATAAGAGTTCTGGCCAGGCGCGAACTCTACGGCCTTCGATTCCATGGTGCCGCCGGACCATTCCACCACCTTGTCATAGCAACGGTAGAGCCCTTCGAACCATTCCACCTTCCGGGCCTCGCCATGGACAGGGATCAAGTGCTGGGCGCGGCCGTAGCAGATCGCCGCTCGGTGATAGAGCTGACGCGCGGTGAATTGGCGCCCGCGAGCCTCGGCATCCTTCGCCATGTGTTCGAGCACGCCCGCCCGCTTGGCCCAGGCTTTCGGAAACGACCGGCGGCCCGAGACCTTCGAATAAACGGCGTTCAGGTCCTCGAACTTGGTACCGCGTTCGAGCCGGTTCCCCATGATGCCAGGATGTAAGACATCCTCATTGTCAGACAGCATCAGGAAATTGTCGAAGATCCAGCCCTGTTCGGCGCGCAGCTGAGGTTTGGCCATTGTCGATTTGCTCCCTGTCATAACCGGATTTAATTCCGGTTCCTAAACGCCTTCATAGCCGCCACCGCGCAACTGGTCCCCGAGCGTGATGACGGCATTGGGCAGAGATACCTTCCGGCCCAGCCTAAACCAGAACCGTCACCGGTTCACCGGCACGCAGCAAGGCCTAGCCATGGTCATGGTCGGCCAGCGTCGTGCCTTCCTCGATATAGACGTCCGTGCGTCCGCCGGCCGCGCGGCCCTCGTTCAGCGTCGTGAGCATCCAGTCCGCCATGGCGGGATAGATTTCCGCCGCCACTTCGCCCATCGGATGGAAAATACCCTCGTAGAGCCAGAGCTCGCTGAAGTCCGCGAGGTTCGCGCGGAACGTCGCGATGTCGTCGGGCGTACAAAGCTCGTCCATGTCGCCGGCGACCAGCAGGTGCGGCACGGTCAGGTTTTTCGCCACGTCCGGCAGGTGATCGTGGGTCTTCATGTGTTCGTCGAACGCGTCCTCGTCGGTGTAGCCCGTCATGTACATGAAGATGCGTTTGAAGTTGGGCTGCGCCTGCTCGAAGATGATGTCGAAGGTGCCCACATTGGCCATCTGGCCGATCACGGCCTTCACGCGCTTGTCGTGGGCCCCGACCTGGACACCCCAGCGCGAACCCATGGACATGCCCATGACACCGATGCGATCGGCATCGACATCGTCACGCGCGACCAGCCAGTCGATCACCGCCGACGCCGCCTGCTGGTAATTGTCGGCCGTCAGCCAGGTCTCGTTGAAGTTGCACTCGCCCTGCCCCGGCCCGTCCATCGCGCAGACATTCATGCCGCGCTGGGTGTAGTCGTTGTCGAACGGGTTGGCGACATCCTCCTTGAGCGCATCCATGCCGGGTAGGATCAGCACCGTCGGCTTGGGTCCGTCGCCCGGTGCCGCATGGAAGACCGCATGAGCGCTGTGGCCGGGCGCGAATTCCGGCCGCACCTTCTCCATGGTGCCGCCGGACAACTCGATCAGCTTGTCGTAGTTTCGGTAGAGCGCCTCGTAGCACTCGTCCTTGTGAGGATTGCGGTGGACCGGCACCAGGTGCTGGGCGCGTCCGAAACAGAGCGCCGCGCGGTGGTAGAGCCGTCGCGCCGTCACCAGGCGCCCCTTCGCCTCGGCCTCCTTCGCCATCCCCTCGAGCACGACAGCCCGCTTCTTCCAGGCCTTGGGGAAGGACCGCCGTCCCGTCACCTTGGTGTAAACCGCGTTCAGGTCCTGCATCGTGAAGCCACGGCCCACGCGCGTGCCCATGATGCCCGGATGCAGCACGTCCTCGTTCTCGGACAGCATCAGGAAATTGTCGAAAATCCAGCCTTGATCGGCGCGCAGCTGTGGTTTCGGCATGTTTGTGTCTCCCCCTCGAGAATGTGCGGGCCACCGTTCGGCCCATTTTTTCTAAAACTACAATCAACGTTGCGTCCCCGCCAGTCATGTCCGACGAAACTTGGGCGATCGGCACGGCGGCGGCATAATCAACGTCCAACAACGTGAAGCGGGGCCGATGAGCATCGAGACCGAACTCCATCCCGAACTGCGCGCGGACGTATCCGGGCCCGTCGCGACCGTAACGATCGACGCGCCCGACAACGAGAACCGGCTCAATCCGGAGTCGTTGCGCTCGCTCGGTACACTCGTTGAAGAACTGCGCACCCGTGCCGACATCCACGCGGTGATCTTCACCGGCGCGGGAGACGAATGGTTCTCGGCGGGTCTCATGAACCCGGCCATCCGCGCCGCCATGACCAAGGACGAGGTGATCGCCTATGTGGTGGACGGGAACCGCATCTTCGACGAGCTGGAGGCCCTGCCCCAGGTCACCATCGCCGCCATCAACGGCCGGATCGTCGCGGGCGCGTCAGAGCTGGCGCTGGCCTGCGATATCCGGATCGCGGGCGAACATTCGACCCTGATGCTGCCGGAAGCCAAGTGGGGCGGCTTCCCCGGCGCCGGCGCGCCGCACCGGCTGCCCATGGCGGTGGGGCACGGCCACGCGATCGAGCTGATCGCATCGGGCAAGGAGATCGACGCGGGCGAGATGGAACGCATCGGCTTCGTGAACCACCTCCACCCGCGCGGAAGGGTTCTCGCGGCCGCAGCGAAGCTCGCCGCGGCCATCGGTGCGAATGGGCCGCTCGCGACCCGCGGCGCCAAGCGGATCGCACGAGCGCGCCGGGAACCGGGCTTCCGTGCCGCGCGCGAGCTGTCGGATTCCCTGCGCCATGCGCTCGAATGGAGCCATGACGTGGACGAGGGCATCGCGGCGGCGAAGGAAGGCCGGCCGGCAAAGTTCACCGGCCGCTAGGAGGTGCGCATGATTCCGCATTCGATATGCGTCGCTGCAACCGTTTTGCTTCTCGCAACCACATCGGCAAACGCCGACGCCATCGACGGGGACTGGTGCCATCCCGACCTCGGACGGATGGAAATTCGCGGGCCGGAGATCGTCACCCCGGGTGGCACCCGGCTGTCGGGCGATTATGACCGCCACGGGTTCCGTCACACCGTCCCGGCCGGCGAACCCGGGCCCTGCGCGCGCGTGGACATGGTCCTGGTGGATGACGACACGCTGCACCGGATCGTAGCACCGAGCCCGGATGCCGCGATCGAGGTTTGGCGCCGCTGCCGGGCGCAGGTCAGCTAAACAAGCTGTACAATTTGCATTCGCGCCGCGACGGGGTAGCCTCTGCGGTAACGGGAAAACGCGAACAGGGAGAAACACCCATGGCGGAATTCACCGCTGCGGATCTGGCCGTAGAGGACCAGTACAAGCTGATGAGCGGCGCAATCATCCCGCGCCCGATCGCGCTGACGGTCACCCTCGGCCCCGACGGGCCGAACGCGGCGCCGTTCAGCTTCTTCAACTGCATCGGCGTATCGCCGCCCATGTTCATGATCGCGTGCAGCCCGAAGACCGGGCCCAAGTCGGGTGGAAGCTCCGGCCTGCTTAAAGATACGGTCGCCAACCTGCGCCATCATCCGGAGATGGTGGTGCACATCGTCGACTACGAGCTGCGCAACCGCATGAATGCGTGCGCGTTGGACTATGACAGCGACGTCAACGAGATGGAGATCGCGGGCTTCAACACGGCACCGTCAAAGCTCGTGGAGCCGCCGCGCATCACCGACTGCCGGGTGGCGTTCGAGAGCAAGCTGATCGACATCCACGAGATGGGCGACCTCCCCTACTACGTGATCTTCGGTGAGGTGGTGCATTTCCACATGGACGACAGCGTCGTGAACGACCGGTTGCATGTGGACCCCGGCGCGCTCGACGCGCTCGGACGCATGGCCGGCAACGGCGGCTACACCAAGATCACCGACAAGTTCACCATGCCCTTCCTGCACCCGCCCGGCTCGGCGCCGCCCGAGGAGGCGGTCACCAAGGCACAGGAAATCGCCAAGACCGACCGCAGCGGCTGAACGCCTGAGGAGCCAAACCGATGACCGACAGCAACACCGCGTTCGAATCGATCGATGCCGAGCTGGTCTACGCCGTGGATACCGGCGAGAAGCTGATCAACCAGACGATGCCCGCCGGGGACATGTCACGGGTCGTCACCGGGACCTACGAAATGCATCCCCGGACGATCCGCAATGGTCGCCCGATCCGCGATCAGTTCGCCCTCGACCGCAACGGCTTCGTCTTCGCGGATCACCCGACAGCGGTCACCGACTTCCTCGATCCCGATCAGGTGGCGAGCACCTACTATGACGAAGCCTGCAAGCTGGTCGCGGAGACGAGCGGCGCCAGCCGGGTGGAGGTATTCGATCACACCATCCGCTCGGGCGATGACGCGGCGCGCAAGGAAAAGCTGCTGCGCGAGCCGGTCCACTCCGCGCACAACGATTACACCGAGAATTCCGGGCCGCGCCGCGTACGCGAGATCTTCCCCGACGAAGCCGACGACCTGCTGTCGCGCCGCTTCGCGATCATCCAGGTGTGGCGCGCGATCAACCGGCCGATCGAGTCCGATCCGCTGGCCCTGTGCGATGCGCGGACGTTCCGGCCGGCCGACCTGCTCACCGCGGAGCGGCGCTACCCCGACCGGGTGGGCGAGACCTACCGTCTCGCCTTCAGCCCGAACCAGGAGTGGTACTACTTCCCGCGCATGACCCGGGACGAGGCGCTGGTGTTCAAGGTCTATGATTCCGACACCAGCCTCGATGCGCGCTTCACGCCGCACACCTCTTTCGCCGACCCGACGAGCCCGAATGACGGCCCGCCGCGCGAGAGCATCGAGATCCGGACCTTCGCGTTCTTCGACTAGTCGTCCGGCACCGAAGACGAAGGCTGTCGCGGAGCCGAGACAGCCTGCGGGACCGGATCTACTCCCAGCGACCGCCGATCAGGACAAAGGCGACCCGTGCCGGCTTACCGGACTTGTTCGACCAGGCATGGTTTGTGCCGCGCTGGATCAGAACATCCCCCGGTCCAAGGACGGTTTCCTCATTCTCCATGATTGCCGTGATTTCGCCCTCGATGACGATGGCGTAGTCAACGGTTTCGGTCGTGTGCATCCCGGGATGGGCGTTTTTGCCCTCCGGTCGGTCCGCATCGTCGAACAGCTTCCCGAACATGCCGGCGAACTGGCGCGCCATCTCCTCGGGGTCCTCCGGGTCCGGCGGATACTCGATCACCCGCAGGACGGTGCCACCAGCCGGCGGAAGCACACCTTCATGCGTCTCGACTGCGTCCGGTGCACCGACAGGTGCGGGCGCGGCACCGGTGACCCAGATATTGTTCACCACGTAGCCCGGCCGGGCCTCGACCGTTCGCACGGCCGGCGTCGGGCCATCCTCCGCGATATACGAGTTGCCGTTCTCGTCGATCGCAGTGACCACGCGGCGCGTAACCTTGATATCCGTTGACATGTGTTCCCCTTGTCCTTGCAGGCTTCGTTGTGACGCCATTCTACACAACACAACGCTCCGTAAATTCTGGTAGTCTCTGCTCCATCGTCGGGGGAGCGCAAGATGAGCCGAGCGGCCGCAGCAGAGACCAGTCAAGAGCCCACCATCGCAATCCGGAAGGTCGGCGCCACCTGTGGCGCGGAGATCGGCAACGTGAATCTCTCGAAGCCGCTGGACGACGTGACGTTCGCGGCGATCGAGGCGGCGCTTGTCGAGTACCAGATGATCGTTTTCCGCGACCAGGACATCTCGACCGAGGATCAAAAAGCCTTCGGGCGGCGGTTTGGCGAACTTACGGTCCACCCGTTCGCGCCGGGTGACGCCGAAGCTCCCAATCTCATCGTCTTCGACAACGAGGCCGACAATCCGCCCTGGGGCACGGATGTCTGGCACTCGGACGAGACATTTCGCGAGGAACCGCCGCTGGGCACAATGCTTCGGGCGCTAATTGTCCCCGACTATGGTGGCGACACGCTGTTCGCGAGCATGGCGGCCGCCTATGACGGGCTGAGCGATCACATGCAGCAGTTCGTCTCGGGCCTCGAGGCGATCCATGACTTCAAGCCCTTCCGGTAGCGCTTCGACGATGACGCAGAGAGCCGCCAGCAGTTGCGCCAGTTCGAGGACCGCTATCCGCCCGCCGTCCATCCCGTGGTGCGGACACATCCCCTCTCCGGGCGCAAGGCCTTGTTTGTGAACCCGCAATTCACGGTAGCCATCACGGGCATGGACGAGGCGGAGAGCCGCGCCATCCTGGACATACTGTTCCACCAGGCGGAAATCCCCGAATACCAGTACCGCCACCATTGGGAACCCAACACGCTTGTGTTCTGGGACAACCGATCGGTCCAGCACTACGCGATCCAAGACTATTACCCAAACCGCAGAAGACTCGAACGCATCACCATCAAGGGCAATCGCCCCTTCTCGGACATCCCCGCCATCAGCGCGGACGTGATCCGCACCCGCAAGGGCACGCGCGCAATCAGCGGCGCCGGGCATGGCGGGCGCGCGCCGAAGGGCTGAGCACCGACGCACGTTCCCACCGTTTCCCCGGTAGACACACATGACCTTTCTCTGGATTCCCCTGACGATCGCGGCCGCGTTCCTGCAGAACGTGCGCTCGGCGCTTCAGAAGCACCTGAAGGGCGAACTGGGGACGATCGGCGCGACCTTCATCCGCTTCGGTTACGGCTTCCCGTTCGCGATCATCTATCTCTCAGCGCTTGTCGTCCTGTTCGACTTTGACATGCCGCGCTTTAATCCCGCATTCATCGGCTGGGTCGTGCTCGGCGGCATCGCGCAGATTCTCGCAACAGCACTGCTCGTCACACTATTCGATGCGCGCAACTTTGCTGTCGGCACAACCTATTCCAAGACGGAAACCGTGCAGGCCGCGGTCTTCGCTCTCATTTTCCTCGGTGAATCGATCTCGATCACGGCGACTGTCGGCATCCTTGTGAGCCTCGTCGGCGTGATCGCCATCTCGACCGCCCGTGCTCCAGCAGGTCTCGCCGGCATCGCCAGGTCCTGGATGGCACGGCCCGCGCTCATCGGCCTGGCATCCGGCTCTTTCTTTGGCGTGGCCGCCGTATCCTACCGCGGGGCATCACTTTCGCTCGGCGGCGACGGCTTCGTGGTTCAGGCAGCCTTCACCCTCGCGGTTGTCCTCGTGTTCCAGACGGTCATGATGGCCACGTTCATGGCCCTGCGCGACCCGGGCGAGATCACCCGCGTCATCAAGGCCTGGCGGGTCGCAGGGCTTGTCGGCCTCAGCGGCGCGGTCGCGTCGATCGGCTGGTTTACCGCGATGACGGTCCAGAACGCCGCCCTCGTGCGTGCCCTTGGCCAGATCGAGCTCGTCTTCACCATCGCCTCATCCGTCCTGATTTTCCGCGAAAAGATCCTGCGCCTCGAGTTGACGGGTATCGTCCTCGTGGTGGCGGGCATCATCATCCTGCTTCTGCGCTGAACCGATCCGGGAGAAACCAATGAAAGCCGTTCAAATCCAGGCCTATGGCGGCCCCGAAGTCGTCGAGATCATCGACGTACCGGTGCCGGAGCCGGCCCCGGGCCAGGTTCTCGTCAAGGCACACACGTTCGGACTGGGATACCCGGACGTGCTGCTGCGCACGGGTGTTTACAAGTGGAAACCCGCGCTGCCGAGCATTCTCGGAAACGAGATGAGCGGACACATCGAAGCCCTGGGTCCGGGCGTAACGGGCTTCGAGATCGGCCAGCCGGTCCTCGTCTTTGGAACCGGCGGCGGACGACATGCGGAATACAATGCCGTGGACACCGGACTGGTGACGGCGCTGCCCCCGAGCGTCGATCTCGAGGCCGCCGTCAGCATTCCGAATTATCTGGTCGCCTGGGCAATGCTGCACGGTGTGGCACGCACCGGAGATGTGAAGGCGATCTATGTCAATGGCGCGGCCGGCGGGATGGGCACGGCGATCCTCGACATGTGCCGTGAGGCCGGAATCGAAACGATCGTCGGCGCGAGCAGCGACGAGAAATGCGCATTCGCCGCCCGCCTGGGTGCGATCGGCACGGTCAACTACTCGACCGAGAACATCGTCGAAAAGGTAAGAGAAATTACCGGCGGGCGTGGCGTCGATGTGAGCTTCGATCAGCTGGGCGGCCCCGACCTGGTCTCAAACCTGGACATGCTCGCCCCCTTGGGCCTGGTCATTCTCTACAACGCGCTCGCCGGACCTCCCGACGATGACCTCTATGCGGGACTTCGCGAAAGGCGCGGGTTGAGTCTCGGCGTGCAGTGCTTTTCGCTTCATGCCTTCGACGAACAACCAGAACGGAAAGCCGAGATCTTCGCGGCATTGATCGAGAAATTCGCAGCCGGCGCCTACGCGCCACCCGTGTACGACCGGCTGCCGCTCGACGAAGCACGGCGCGCGCACGAGCTCATGGATAACCGAGCCATTCTCGGAAAGCTGTTGCTCAAGCCCTGAGCGGCGCCGGGTCGTCCTAACTAGTCCGACGCCCCGCCCGCGCCGCAGCTTTTGACTGGATCGGCATAACGAACGCGCTCCGCCGGGAAACGGACGGTCGACATCGTACCCTTCCCGCTGCGCGACGGCGCCGGCCTCGAGGGACTGGCGGCCTGGGTCTGGATGCTCACGGCAAACCAGGTCTGGCCCGGCACCGTCGCAACCGTGCAGCTCACGATGATCGCGCTCGTCGCGACGGGGCTCCTGGCGGCGGTGCTTTTTCCGGTGATTTCGCCGCTGATGGTGTCCCGAACACCACGTACGCTCGGGCATGTGGTGCTGGTCGTGGTGCGCTCGACACCGGAGTACATCCTCGCGTTCCTGTGCCTGCAGCTCTGGGGACCTTCGATGCTGCCGGCGATTGTCGCGCTCGCGCTACACAATGGCGGCATCATCGCCCATCTCATCGGGCGCCACACCGAGACACTGACCTTGCGCGCAGACGCACCGCGCGGGCTCGACCGCTACGCCTACGAATTCCTGCCGCGGGTCTATCGCAGTTTGCTCGCCCTGCTGTTCTACCGCTGGGAAGTCATCATGCGGGAAACTGCGATCCTCGGAATCCTGGGGATCGCCACATTGGGATTCTATGTCGACAGCGCGTTCGCGGAGTTGCGTTTCGACAGTGCAATCTTCCTGATCGGCGTGACCGCGCTGCTCAACATCGCGATCGACATCGCATCGCGCCACGTGCGCGCCTATCTGCGGCTGCGCACGGCGCTCGAGGGACGCTAGGCGATCTTCTCGCGCGCCACCCGGGCCGCGTCTTCCATGGTCATGAACTCCGCGCCGTCGGCGATCAGCTTGTCGACCAGCTTCTCGAACGCGAACATCCGGAACCCGCGACCGATGACATAGGGGTGCATCGTGTAGGTGAGCACGCCCCACTCCTCGTTCGCCTGCATGTAGACGAACTCGTCGTACCAGCTGTCCATGACCTCCCGGGCAGACCGCAGGCCCGGCATGAGGAAGCTCGGGGTGCGCATGTATTCGAAATGCGGATGATCGTCGAGGGTCCAGCTGATGGGCATCTCGATCAGCGAGGTCGGCTCGCCATACCGGATCGGTTCACCGAGTTTCGCCACGTCGCCACGCCGTGCCATCATGGGGATGTAGTCGCCGGCCATCAGGCTGCTGTCATACTCGAACCCCTGCGCCTCCAGAAGGTCGAGCGTGTTCTCGCTCAAATCCCAGGACGGCGAGCGGTAGCCGCGAGCCTTCTGCCCCGTCAGCTTCTCGATCGCCTCGTTGGCGCGAAGCATGTCCTCTTCTTCCTCGTCCCGGCTCTGCTCGGCCGGCGGAACATGTGCCCAGCTGTGATGCGCGATTTCGTGTCCGCCCTCAACCACCGCGTCACAGGCCGCGCGGTGGCTCTCGATGGTGAACCCCGGGACGAACCAGGTCATCGGAATGCCCCGCGAACGGGCGAGCTCGAGGATACGCCCGGCGCCGGTGAGCCCAAACTCGCCGCGCGACAGCATCGTCGGCGTGGAGAGCCCCCGGGCGATGAACCCGCTTTCGGTGTCAAAATCAAACGTCAGGCAAACAATATGGCGCGGCATGATTCCCCCTGAATCCGAAGCCGGTTAGCGCGGAGTGCCCGGACAGTGTAGTAAGACCGCCGGGAAATTGCACTCACGGGGAAAACAATTATGGCAACCCGGACACTCGGTATCATTCTGAACGGCGCAACCGGCCGCATCTGCCGCACACAACATATCCGCGGCGGGCTCGCGCAGATTCGCGACGAGGGTGGACTGCCCGTGGGCGACGACGTGGTCATGCCTCGGCTGCTGCTGGCCGGGCGCAACGAGACACGGCTGGCCGAGGTCGCGAACGAATTTGGCATCGAGGAGTGGACGACCGACCTCGACGCCGCCCTCGCCGACCCGGAGTTCCCCGTTTTCTTCGACGCCGCCGCGACCCATCTGCGGCTCGACACACTCAATCGCGCAATCGACGCGGGGAAACACATCTACACCGAGAAACCGATCGCACCGAGCGTCGCCGAGGGCCTCGACCTGATGCGCCGGGCCGACGAACAGGGCCTTCGTCACGGCGCGGTGGAGGACAAGCTCTTCCTGCCCGGGTTCCGAAAACTGCATCACCTGGTCGAGCAGGGTTTTTTTGGCCGGATCGTCGGGTTCCGGCTCGAATTCGGCTGGTGGGTTTTCGACGGCATCGAGGCCGAATCTCAGCGTCCGAGCTGGAACTACACGAAAGCCGGCGGCGGCGGGCTCCTGTCCGATATGCATCCTCACTGGCGCTACGTGATCGAGGGTATCCTCGGCCCCATCGCCCGGGTCGCCTGCGCGGCATGGACCGCACAGCCCGAGCGCATCGACGAAGACGGCCAGCGCTACGACGTGGACGTGGAAGACGCGACGGCAACGCTGCTGGAACTCGAGAACGGCGCCCGCGGCGCCATCCTCAGCTCCTGGGCCAGGCGCGTGCGCGGCGACGATCTCGTCACCTTCCAGATCGACGGCACCGGCGGCTCCGCGGTCGCAGGGCTTCGCAAGTGCTGGGTCCAGTCCGCGGCCGACACACCGCGGATCGAGGGCTTCAACATGGGTCCCGACGCCGCAACGATGGATTTCTCGGCCGACTATGACGCGCAATGGACCGAGATCGACGAGGTCGCGCCCTACAAGAACCCGTACCGGTTCGGCTGGGAGGGCTTCATCCCCCATGTGGTCACAGGCGCCCCCTTCGCGCACACGCTCGCGGCCGGCATCCGCGACGTGCAGCTCGCCGAGGCGAGCGCGAGCGCGTCGGCGGAACACAGCTGGGTGGACCTGCCGGTTCTCACATAGCGCACGGATGCCGGACGAACTGGTATACTGACACTCTTGACGACGACCGGAGCCCGCCATGACCGATCTTCCCGTACTCGAACTTGGCAGCGACGCCTACGAACGCGGCCTGACCCACGGTCGCGCGCTGCGCATGCAGATCGCGGAGAACATCGACACCTACCTGGCCCGCTTCGCGGCCGGCGGCCTCGATGCGGAGACCGCGCGCCGAGAGGGCGAAACCTGGGTCGCCATCATGCGCGAGCAGAATGCGGACTACGCCGAGGAAATGCGCGGGATCTCCGACGGTGCGGAGCTGCCGCTCGGCGATATCGCAATGCTCAACGCGCGCTACGAGATCACGTTCGGCCTGTTCGGCGACGAGGCGAAGGCGAACGACAATCCCGCCCTCGCCGACGACGCCGACGGCTGCACCACGCTCGGCGTTTTGCCGGAGGCAAGCGCCACCGGACATACCATCCTCGGCCAGAACTGGGACTGGCTTGCCGGGGTACACGGACGCTGCGCCGTACTGCGGATTACCCGCAACAACGGCCCCAACCTGATCTGCTACACCGAGGCCGGGATCGTCGGTGGCAAGATGGGCGTGAACGAACACGGAATCGGCCTGGTGGAGAACGGGCTGGTCTCCGATCACGATGGCCGCAATCCGTATGAAAAGCCCTTCCACATGCGCTGCCGCGAGATCCTCGACGCCGAGACGTATGATCACGCGCTGCTGCCGGTCGTAGCGACACGCCGTGTCTGTTCCGCAAACTTCGTCGTCGGCCACGCGGATGGCGAAATCATCGACATCGAGACCAGCCCGGACGCGGTCTCCTATATCTACCCGCGCGACGGGCTCGTCACCCATTCCAACCACTTCGTGGACCCGCGCCACGGCCCGTCCCAGATGGAACGGATCTCGACCAGCACGCTTTACCGCGCGAACCGGCTCGACCGGCTGTTGCGCAAGCATCTCGGAAAGATCGACGATGCCGTCATCAAGGCCGCGCTGGCGGATGAGTTCGGGACGCCCAACGCGATCTGCCGCATCCCCGACGAACGCCAGCCGGAGGCGAAGCGCACCATGACCAACGCCGCGTTCATCTTCGACCTGAACGCGCGGACCATGCTCGTGGCCAACGGCCCGCCCAGCACCCACCCGTGGGAGTTGCACACGCTGGACGGCAGCGCTGTCGAGCAGGCGGCCGAGTAGCGTCCGCGCCTAAACACCCATCGGCGACACGCCTAGCCGCTCGCGCGGCGTACCGATTACATTCTCGATCGCCCGCGCAACGCCGAGCGCGGTCGCATCGTCACCCTCGCGGCACACCACCTGCAGCCCCACCGGCATCCCGGCCTCGTCGAGACCAACGGGCACCGTCACCGCGCACTGGTGCAGCAGGCTGACGGTCACCGTGTTCCGGACGAACCGCGTGTTGGCGGCCAGATGCGTTTCCGGTGTCGAGATGTCGCTCATCTTCGGCGGCGTCATCGGGATGGTCGGCCCCACGATCGCGTCGTACGGCCCGAACGCCGCATCCGCCGCCGCGCACATGCGCTCGACGTCGCGCACACGCTTCAGATGTTCCGCTGCCGTGTAATTCTCCGCCGCGGCGAGGCGGATCGCCACCGCAGGATCGAGATCGTCCTTGTAGTCCTGCATCTCGTTGTTGATGAAGCTCGCGAACTCGCCGATATGCAATCCACCGACGTCGTTCAGCGCCACGAGATCGTCGAGATGCGGCAGGGTCGCATCCGAGAGGCGGGCGCCGGCCTTCTCCAGTTCCGTCAGGGCTTCGCGCACCCGTTCCGCCACCCCGGGATCGCAATCGGCGAAATACCATTCGCAGACGCCAATCCTGAAGTCCGTGATATCTGCACTCGCCAGCACCTCGAGGAAATCTTCGACATTGCCACCGATCACCGGGTCGATGGCGGCGAACCCGTATGCGAGATCGGCGACACTCCGCGCGAGCGGTCCGGGCGTATCGAGCGACGGCACCAACGGGACGATCCCATCGATTGGCCAGCGCCCCGGCGTGGGCCGCATGCCCGCATTGCCCGTCACGGTGGCGGGCATCCGCACCGACCCGGCGGTGTCCGTGCCGATCGCAAGGAACGCGGAGCCCTCGCAGAGGCTGACGCCCGCACCGGAACTCGACCCCGCCGGCGAACGATGCTCGACAGCATCCCAGGGATTGCGCGGCGGGCCCCAGTGGCGGTTCGCACCCATGCCGCCAAAAGCGAACTGGACCGTGTGGGTCTTGCCGGAAATCACGCCAAGCTGTTGCCGGATCGCCGCAACAATCGGACCGTCCACCGCCCAGTGATCCGGCAACTCGCGCGGACAGCCGGCAAAGATCGGATAGCCCGCGACGCCGACCAGATCCTTGATCGAAACGGGAATGCCCTGCAAAGGACCGAGATCGATGCCGGCGGCGAATGCCGCATCGGCGGCGGTGGCCTCCGCACGAACCTTTTCAGGCATCCATGTCTTGTAGGCGTGCAGCGCTTCGCCGCGTTCGTCGTGATTGCCGATCACCCAGTCGGCGACCTCCATCGCCGTGAGCTTGCTGTCGCGAAATTCCGCCGCAATATCGATGAGCGAAGCCGTTGCCAGATCCAGTGCCATTGTGCCCTCTCCCCTATTTGGGCGTTATTCTTTCACCATATGCCTCATGACAGCCATATGACATTGCCGTGGTTCAAAACACCCGGGAACACAGGAGGCATCCGGCATTCATTGATAGCCGTGTCATTGCGACAGCAACAACGCGCCGCCACGCGGCATCGTCAGGCTCATGTTCAGCCGGAACGAAATGCAGGCCGGGAGAAGAGAAACCAGCCGATAAAGTTGCCCGTGCCGGGCGCTGGCGCTAGATCGGCTGACCGTTCAGGCTGACCCGTACGTCCGCTTGCACCGAATCCGCCAGTGTCGCGTGCAGGTAACACACGGTCGCGGCGATCTTCATCAGGCGCTCGTGAGTTTCGTCGTCCTCGTCGCCCGACAGGAACAGGTGGGTGTCCACTGGTTCGATATTTCCGGTCCACGACCCGTCCGCCGGATCTCCCGACAGGGTGAAGGGCGAATACTGCACCAGCCGCGCACCGCGAATATTGAACTTCTGGTGAATCGTATAGCGCTCCACCTGGGTGAGGTAGCAGAAGGCAATCCCCGCCGCGATCAGCGCGAGGCCGCTGGGTGCCTGGTCGCCCTCCGGGCGCTCATCGGTCTTGAGCTTGAAATTGCTCATGCCGGGCAGGCCGAGCACGGTGTCGGTTTCGACGACCCCGGCAGGATCGAGCAGCACGCTGTCGCCCGCGATCGTGCGCACGATGCGCTTGATCTTGTCGTCCGTCCCGTTGATCGCCGGCTCGATCTCGCCTTCGTTGGTCTGGCCAGTCTTCCAGATAATATCGTCCAGCATATCGGCGCCGGCCAGGGGCGACGGGACGGAACTGTAGGTCTTGTAGGGATCGGGCACGTCAGGCGTGTCCGAGTTGGGCAGCGATGTCACGACCCGGCGGCGACCGTTCACATAGATCGCGAAGGTGCTTTCCACCGCGGTGCTCATGGTCGCCATGGCCGGCGATGCCTTGATCGCATCCCGCACCAGGGCCGAAATCACATCCGCCGGTGCGGGCGAGGAAATCTCTAGATGAATGCGCGAGGGCTCCACATGCCCCTTGGCATCGCCGCGCACAAAAGACCCGATGACATAGTATCCGTTTTTCAGATCGAGCTTGAGATCGTCGATCTGGATACCCCGTGCCCGGGCGATGGCCACAAGACGGCCAATCAGGTCGCCGTGGAGTCCGGCGTTGAAGAATCCGAGCGGAAAGGGCGCAACGTCGGCACCGCCGAGGTGGAGCCCCTCGTCCGTCGCCAGGCGCCAGGCACTGCCCGTATCGCCCTCATGGACGATCCCTTCCTTCTGGTATCCGGCAAGCGTACGGACCTCGGTAACATAGACATCGCGTGCCGGGCCTGCGCCGAGAATCTTTGGGCGCGCCGTGCCCTGCCGGTACTTGAAGCCAATCGGAAAACCCGATCCCTCGATCGTTTCAAGATTGTCTGTCGTCTCTGCGGTGCTCATCGTTCGTCCGTCCCGTTGAAAATGTCGTGCCTCGATCTGATCGCACGATCAGGGGTATATGTTAATGCATCGCTGCCACCGGGCTTCCGAATGGTTCGCCCGTGTCAGATCAGGCTGCGGGCTCGCGCCTGTGAAACCACTCGGGCAGATCCTCTTCTGCCGTACCGGAAAAGATGCATTGCCGGATCGCCCGGGCCTCGTCCGCCGTGACCGTTCCGACATCCTTGGCCGCATCCGTCCCCGAGGTAAACGCCGGCGGCGGCGCGAAACAATCCGCGCAGTGGCGCTTGAGGAGTTTCAACGGCGGCTCCCCCTTGAAGGATTCGACCAGTTCTATGGCCGCGCGGACCTCCGCATCCTCGCCGGTAACCGAGATCACAACCGTCCCTTCCGACCCGGACACGCCTCCGCCACCCACGTGAACCGCGGCAAGGCCGAACAGGATGTCAAACGCCTGTATCTCAGTAATGACCTTCGCATTCATAAGTGGCAGCATACCGATCTTGGTGCCGTAGAAGTAATCGGCCTTTGCGTGCCCCAATTCGTTCGTGGCCGCCTTGATCGAGGGCACGAGTTTTTCAAGCCCAACAGGAACGATCAGGGGAATCCCGGTGCCGCAGATCGCGCCATACGCCCAGCCGATCGTTCCGGCGGCATGGTGGGCATTGAAGATACCGGCGTTGAACTCGTGATCCACCGCGTTGGCACCCTTGATGAAAAGCGACTTATCGTCCCAGCCGGCAAGCGTCTCCTCCATGGTGGGAACCGGCGGCACCGATTCACCCCGAACCAGTCGCAGGAGCGCCGGCTTTTCCTCGGGCTGGGTCTGGCACAAGGTTCCGTTGATCACCTGCCCAGAGACGTATCGGTCCCGTTCCGGACAGTTTCCCATAACCTCCTCGGCCACATAGACGTTGGTCGAACCGTGGGCGATCACGATCTGGGCATGCTCCAGCGCATATCGGACCTCCGGGAGCGCCGCGACGGCCTTCCCGATCAGGCGCTTGGATTCCCAGGGCGTAAAGGCAAAGACGGCACGCATGTCATGATCTCCGATAGTTTGGATGCAAACGATATCAACAAAAACACCGCCGGCACTCAACTGCGACATCGACCATGGTCGGGATTTCACCCGGCTCGGGATAAGCGGCCGCCGGTGCTACTGCTAAGCGCTGCAGCCGGTTCCCGATAGCGCCCGGTGACCGGACCGCTTGCCCCGCACCGTATCGCACCTTCATGGTGTAAACTGTTTCGAGCCGGCGGAGACCGGTCGGGGAGGACGTGATGGCAAAAACAACAGATATTCTTGTTAGGGGGAACGACTACGAGTTCACCCTCGAGATGGTAGGCACCTATGACGGAGTGCCGATCCGGTATGAGCCGGGCGTGCTCGAGGAGATTTACGCGAAGGTTCTGAACAACCAGCCGTTCCAGGCGTGCGAGTTCTCGCTGTCCAACTTCACCATGATGCGCGACCGGGGCGCGGACTGGCTGGCGGCGATCCCCGTCTTCGCCAACCGCGATTTCCGTCACTCGATCATCTGGGTCCGCAAGGACAGCCCTCTCGAATCCCCGACTCAGCTCGTCGGCAAGCGCGTCGGCGTGCGCGACTACACGATGACCGCGGCCGTATGGCTGCGCGGCACGCTGATCGACGAGTACGACACGGACTGGCGGGACATCAACTGGTACGCCAACGCCGAGCAGCGCTTTCCCACGCTCGACGGTGTGCCGCTGGAACTCGGCGATGGTGACCCGGAGGAGATGCTGCTCGCGGGCGAACTCGACGCGTTCATCGCGCCTCGGCCGCGCGATCTCCAGAAGCCGCCTGCGGCGCGCGAACTGCGCACGATTTTCCATGACGTACAGGATGTCGAACGGGAGTATTTCCAGCGCACGGGCATCTACCCGATCAACCACACGGTCGTGATGCGTCGAGAATTGCTCGACGACTTCCCCGACGCGCCTGCCGCCATATTCGCTGCCTACTGTAACGGAAAGAAAAAGGCGCTGGCGCGCCGCATCGGCACCACTTTCGTGCCGTGGGGCAAGGAGTACTGGACCGAAACCATGGCGATGTTCGACGGCGACCCTTTCCCGATGGGACTGACCGAAAGCAACCGCAACAATGTGGGGACGCTGGTGCGCTACCTGCACGAGCAGAAGTTGATCTCGGAACTGCCGGAGATCGAGGACCTGTTTCTTCCCGGCACCGCCGGGTTCGTCGAGCAATAGGAGGAGAACGTGAGCGATCCTGACAATTTCGACTATATCGTCGTCGGCGCCGGCAGCGCGGGCGCGGTGATCGCGGCGCGGCTGACCGAGAATGGCCGGCACAAGGTGCTGTTGCTCGAGGCGGGCCCCGAGGACAAGAACCCGTGGATCCATATTCCGCTCGGGTACGGAAAGCTCTTTACCAACGCCGCGGTGAACTGGCTCTACTCGACCGAACCGAACGCCGAACAGGTCAACCGGCGCATCCCGCAGCCGCGCGGCAAGGTGCTCGGCGGGTCGAGCTCGATCAACGGCATGGTCTATATCCGCGGTCATCGCAGCGACTACGACCAATGGCGGCAGTTCGGCAACACCGGCTGGAGCTATGACGATGTGCTGCCCTATTTCCGGAAGGCCGAGGATCAGGTTCGTGGCGAGGACGAATTCCACGGCGTCGGTGGGCCGCTCGCGGTGTCGGATGTCTATGAGAAGCATCCGCTTGCCGCAGCCTTCATCGATTCCGCCATCGCGGCGGGCTATGAACGCAACGACGACTTCAATGGCGCCGAGCAGGAAGGCTTCGGCTATGTACAGTGGACCATGCGCAACGGGCGCCGCTGTTCGACCGGGGTCGGTTATCTGAAGCCGGCGCGCCGGCGGCCCAACCTCGCCGTCGCCACGGGGGCGCACGCGCGGCGCATCCTGTTCGACGGCCGCCGCGCCATCGGGATCGAATACGACCAGAACGGCGAGACGAAAGTCGCCCACGCCAACGGCGAGGTCATCGTCTCGGGCGGCGCAATCAACTCACCCCAGCTGTTACAGCTATCCGGCCTCGGCCCGTCCGATCTCCTCCGCGCGCACGGAATCGACGTCGTCGTGGACATGCCCGGCGTGGGCCAGCATCTGCAAGACCACATCAACGGTCCGTTGATGTTCCGCCTGAACCGCAACATTAGCGCCAACGACGTCATCAATTCCATGGCGGAACGGGTGCGCACGGGCCTGCGCTATGCGTTTACCCGCAAGGGTTTTCTCGCCATGGGCGTCTCGGTCAGCGGCGGCTTCTTCAAGGTCGATCCCGCAGCGGTCGCGCCCGAGATTCAATCCCAGGTCATGCTGTTCAGCTCCCACGATGTCGGCGGGATGCCGCATCCCTTCCCGGGCGCGACCGTCGTCAACGCGCTGCTGCGGCCGGAGAGCCGCGGTCACGTGAACATCGTCTCGCCCGATCCCTTCGTGGCGCCGGAGATCCAGCCCAACTACCTGACCGCGCAAAAGGACCGGGACATCCTGATCGGCGGCATGAAGATCGCGCGCGACATTGTCGGGCAGGCGCCCTTCCAGGAATTCATCGCCGAAGAACACGAGCCCGGCCTCGCATGCACGAGCGACGCCGACTGGCTGGACTATCTGCAACGGCGCGGACGCACGAGCTATCACCCGTCGAGCACCTGCCGCA
This sequence comes from Rhodospirillaceae bacterium, assembly GCA_038132575.1. Lineage (GTDB taxonomy): Bacteria > Pseudomonadota > Alphaproteobacteria > UBA6615 > UBA6615 > UBA8079. The sequence continues at coordinate 3,965 of JAYPRP010000022.1, read as the reverse complement.
TGGGCTCGAACCCGGATGATGTCGTAGACGCGCGGCTTCGTGTCCATGGGTTCGAAGGCCTGCGCGTGGCGGATGCATCCATCATGCCGACCCTGATTTCGGGCAACACCAATGCGCCCTCCATCATGATCGGCGAGAAGGCCGCCGACATGATCCAGGAAGATGCGCGCTAGTCGAAATGGACACGCCCGAAACATAATGACGGCGCAGCGCGCCACAGACCCCGGGAGGAAAACATGTACAAGGCATCCGCAGACATCGTTCTGCCGACATCCATCATCGGCTCGCTGCCCCGTCCGAGCTGGTTCACCGAGAGCCTGGAATCGCGGAGCTTCCTGCATTCCATGTCCTCGTCGGTCTTTCGCGAACAGTACGAAGACACGGTCAGCGTCCACCTGAAGTCGCAGGAGATGGCCGGGCTCGACATCTGCACCGACGGCGATGCCCATTATGACGAGCAGGTTGCGGGCGGGAGCTGGCAGTCCTATCCCGTCTTCCACATGGATGGCTACGAGGTCGAGAACCCGCGGCCCACGGTCTACAAGGTCGGCAACGTTGCCTGGCCGCGCGGACACATCCTCCACGATTCTCTCGAGGGCCGGGTCATGCCGGCAATCACCGGGCCGGTCGGGCGCGGCAACCTGCAGTATGCCGCCATGTGGAAGGCCGCTCAGCGGCTGAGCTCGAAGCCGATCAAGTTCGGTACCATCACGCCGGAGCTGCTCGCCGCCTCGACCCCCGATCACTACTACAAGGATCCCGTCGAACGCACGATGGCGCTCTCCGATGCGCTGAACGAGGAGCTCAACGAACTGGCCGATGCCGGCTGCCCCGTGATCCAGATGGAGGAGCCGCAGATCCACATGACGCCGGTGCGCGGGCCCCTTTTCGGCAAACTGGACGAAAAGGCGTTGGTCGAGGTCTTCAACAACACGACCCGCGGCCTGCGCGACAAGACCGAGGTCTGGTGCCACACCTGCTGGGGTAATCCGTCCCAGCAACGCATCTTCCGCGACGTGCAGAGCTATCAGCCAACTCTTGAATGGATGAACCAGGTCGAGGCCGATGTTCTAACCTTCGAGACCTGCAGCTCCGGCCCCGGCGACCTCGAGGCGATCGGCTCGATCATCGAGGACAAGAAGATCGCCATCGGCGTGATCGATCACCACACGCTGCAGGTCGAACGCCCCGACCAGATCGCAGACCTGATCCGCGAGGCGCTCAAACACATCCCGGCCGAGCGCCTGATTATCTCGTCCGACTGCGGCATGGGACGCGAGGGCATGAGCCGGCGGCACGCCACCTACAAGATGGTGGCAATGGTGCAGGGCACCAATATCGTCCGCGAGGAACTCGGGCTGCCGCTGGCCGAATGCCGCGCCGCGGACGATCGTTTTTCGCTTACCGTGACGGAAGAATAGACGCGCCAGGAGACCCGCCATGCTGATTGTCGATTCCCAGGTCCACATCTGGATCAACACCAAGATGCGGGAGATTCACCGCCAGGTTCCGACCTATTCGGCGGAGGACCTCCTGGCGGAGATGGAAACCGCGGGCGTCGATCGCGTGCTGCTCCATCCGCCCGGGAACGTGCCGAACGGCAACGAAATCGCCATCGCGGCGGCAAACCGCTACCCGGACAAGTTCAAGGTCCTGGGGTGGCTCCACCTCGACCGGAAGGAGGAGAGCGCAGCCAAGCTGCAAGGCTGGACCGACACGCCCGGCATGCTGGGACAGCGCTATATCTTCATCCTACCCGGCCGCGAAACCTGGATGACCGACGGCACGATGGACAATATGTGGGAAATCGCCAACGCGCAGAAGATGCCGGTCGGTCTGCTGGCCCACGCGTTCCTCCCGAAGGTTGGCGAGATCGCCGAGAAGTATCCGGATGTTCCGTTGCTCATCGACCATCTCGGCGCGGATCTGACCAAACAGGGAGTCGAGTCCTTCGAAACGCTGCCCGAACTGACAGCGCTCGCGAAACACCCGAACATCGCGGTGAAGATGTCCGGCGCCAACGGCAACTCGGCGGCCCCCTACCCGCACACGGACATTCATGATTCACTGCAGCGCATCTTCGACGCGTTCGGCCCGGATCGCTGTTTCTGGGGCACGGATCTGTCGCGAATGCCCTGCAGCTACCGGGAATGTGTGACCCTGTTCACCGAGGAATTGCCCTGGCTCAAGGGCCGGGATCTCGAACTCGTCATGGGCGAGGCTCTGTGCAACTGGATCGGCTGGGAATTGCCCGCCTGACCGCTCCGGCCGGAACGCGAGCCCTCCCTCGTCCGCTTTTTTCATCTGTTAGAAGTGCGGTGCCCGTGCCCGTAGCGGAGACCCAACATGTCCACGATTAACACCGTCGAAGAACTCGAGGCGATCTACGGCACCCCCGTCGAAACGTCTCTCGCCAAGGAAATCGACCACATCACACCCCAGTACCGAGCGTTGATCGAGGCATCGCCCTTCGTGGCGCTGGCGACCGCAGGTCCGGAGGGCCTTGATTGCTCGCCGCGCGGCGACATGGCCGGATTCGTGCGAATTCATGACGAGAACAACGTCATGATCCCGGACCGGCGCGGCAACAACCGTGTCGATTCCCTGCGCAATATCGTGCGCGACCCTCGGGTCGCACTGCTATTTCTCCTGCCCGGTAGCGGCAGCACGCTGCGCATCAACGGGCGCGCCCGCCTGTCCGTCGAACCCGAACTCCTCGAATCCTTCTCCGTTGACGGCAAGGCGCCGCGATCTGTCGTCGTGATCACCGTGGAGACGATCTATTTCCAGTGCGCGCGCGCCATCATCCGCTCGGAGCTCTGGAACCCGGATCGCTTCATCGACCCCGCAACGTTGCCGACGCCGGGCCAGATCCTGGCAACGCTCAGCGAGAACAGGCTTGGCGGCGAGGCCTACGACAACAGCTGGGCAGATCGCGCCAAGGATTCAATGTGGTAGAAGACATACGTGAATGCGAATAACCATCTGCAAGGGGACTGGTCACCATGGACGTCATTCGCATCATCATTTCGCTCTTCATCCCGCCGCTGGGCGTCTTCCTGCAGGTTGGGCTCGGCGGCCATTTCTGGCTCAACATCCTGCTGACGATCCTGGGCTTCATTCCGGGTGTTATTCACGCGATCTGGGTGATCGTGACAAAGTAGCGCCATCTCCCCCGGAAGCCTCTCACCGGAGTGCGGGCGCGTTCCTATTCAAGGACAATCGTTCGCTCCGTTTCGAGCTCGAGAGCCAGGCGGACGTGGCCGGTGCGGTCCTCGATGCAGTTCCCGGAGCGCACGGTTGCTGGCCCGACCTGATCATCGGCGGAAACTCCCTCGAGATGCGCGGCTGGTCGATCGCCCGCCAGGCCCGCTATCGCGAGGAATTCGCGGAGCGCGCCGGGGATGTGCCATTCATCACAGCGACCGATGCCATGGAGGCAGCGCTGCGTAAGCTCGGCGCCGAGCGGATCTCGATCTGGGTTCCCCTCTATGAGGAAACCTTGCGCAGTACGGTCGCCTACTACGAGGAAATCGGCTTCGATGTCGTCAACTCGGCCTGCCTCGGCGTGGAGCACCCGGTCAATTCGATTAACACCGAACTGGCGGATGTCGAAGCCGCATTCGAGACGCTCGACCGCGACGACATTGATGTCCTAGTCCATATCGGCGCATCGATCGGCATCGGCGACATGATCGAGCATATGGAGGCGAAATTCGGCAAACCGTTCCTGTCGGTCAACCAGGTGACCTACTGGTACGCGTTGCGCACCCACGGCATCACGGACCCGATCCCCGGTTACGGCCGTTTGCCAATGGAACCGTCGATCGCCTGACACAATTGCCCCGACCTATCCCCTCAGGTATCAGTGCGCGTTCCGGAACCTTTTTTTCATCCCGACATTCGAGCCAACTCCACCGCATGCACCCGGCCCAGGACATGACGCAACGCGCCCGGCTGGCGGC